>CAMGAZ010000048.1 GCA_946008205.1 uncultured Clostridium sp.
TTATACCAATTATTAAAAACGCTAAAAAGTTGGACTTATCTTGATTTTCCATTTTATTAAAAGTAACAATTCCTAATAGCATTAATATTATAAATGGTATTCCTAGTTTAAAAGAAACCCCGTTAGGCTCAGTATCTTTGAAGAGTTGTAATATATTTATGGTCGTTCGTGCTACGTCTTCTCCTCTATACTGCATACCCTCTGCCGAAAAAATAGTATACTCTCCATATGATTTATATTCTATAAGCGGTATTAAAAAGACGGAACTAATTAACAATATGAACGCTATGTTTAGTATTATCTTTTTAATAACTTCCTTGTTTTTTAATTTGTAAAAGTTTAAAAGTAGATATATGATAGCGAATATCGCTGTGTATTCTGTTGTCAAAGTATGAGTTAGTATTAGCCCCACTGCTCCAATTGTAATATAGTGATGTTTTTTCTTATCTCCATATAGTAAATTGTGTAATCCCAGAAACACTAGCGGAATAAACATATATGCTGAAAATTCACCAATTGCAAATCTGTTATATATAGTTTCTAGTCTATATGGAATAAATATATAGATAATTGCTGAAATTAGCGCTACTTCTTTTTTATTTGATAATTCTTCTACTAATTGGTACATTGTAAAACCAGATACTATAATTGTTATATAAGTATAAATTTTTAAGCAGTTGCTGTAGCTCGATAAAAATAATTTAAATATTAATGGTCCATATGTGACAAGTGGTGGATAAAATACATTTATAGCATATCCAAATCCACTACAATATGTTGGATGTATATATGGAGGAAATATCCCAGATTTTAATATATTTTCCACTCCCATTATTCTCAATATATGAATAAATCCGTCATCTGTCCCATATATGCATAGCTTAATTAGCGGAATAGCAGCTATTGTCGCTGCTAAAAAGATTAATATATAATGTACATTTTTATTATTTCTAAAATTCTCAAAAAATCTTTTCATATTATATTCCTTTGTTAATTTATATGGATGATTATACCATTATGGTTATAAAAAATAAAGTGTATCTGCATAAAAAATAACAATACTTACGTATTGTTACAGTTTTTTAGTAATTAGTTTTCAGCTGATTCTGTTGATACCACTTTTTTTCCATCATAGTAACCACAACTTGGGCAAACCCTATGTTGCATCATTTTTTCGTGGCAATGTGGGCATTCTACTAAATTTTTATTTTCTAATTTCCAGGTTGATCTTCTTAAGCCAGTTCTTGCTTTTGACCATCTTCTTTTTGGTTGTGCCATTTTTCTATTCCCTCCTCACACATTTTGCTTATGTATATATATTTTTTATATATTTACTTATTTCGTACTTTAAAATTATACTAGTTTTTTCTAATTTTGTCAATACTTGTGTTACTTTTTCTTAGATTTTCTAAATACTACATATCTGCGTTTCATTATCTTTATTTGCTTCATTGTTGGTCGTAGTTCTTGTTCATATCTTTCCTTATATATGCGTGGTAATTTACGCATTCTAAAATTCATGTCTTCCACATCGAATTTATCAAAATAAAATCTTGCCTCTCTATTTGTTTTATTTTTTAAGTTCTGGTAGCTTATAATTTGATCATATGTTTTGTAGTGGTCATAATTTAAATAATTAATCCACCCTCTTTTTTTTAATTTATCTCTAGCCTGTTTTAAACCTTTAACTCCGATTCAAGTCTTCTATTATTCCATATCCGCTTCCATCCAGCACTTTTGGAAGTTCTTTCGCATATAAGTTTTTATCTATAAATACTTTTTCAACCACTAATTTAAATGGCCAATTTATTTCTGGGTCATAGTGAAATATTATTTCTTCGTTTGGTGCTTTAATAATATTCATCAATCTCTCTGAAGTTGCATCTAACAGTTTTCCATAACCATCTGTTTCTCTATATGTATACTGGTTATTCTTGTTGGTAATTCCATATCGTAGTTTTCTAAATTCTCTATTTAATCCTCTTAGTAATGAAGGATTTGCTACATATTCTGGATGTTTCTTTTTATAGTTTTCAAGCTCATCTATTCTAAACTCATACGAATAATACTTTCGTACCTCATATAGTCCCATTACTATATAGCCAAGTCGAGCGATTGTTACATCACCCATCACTTGAAACCTTCTCCACATTTTAGGAGAATAACCTTCTAATTGTACATATATTTGATAAATAGGAAATGTTGCCATTTTTGCTCCTTTACTTTTTAAATAGTTTAATGATTTTATTATCCAATTTATTTATATCTCTAGCACATTTTAATAGTTCTCCAGAAACAGTTACTGTAATATTTTTCCCCCTCCAATAACTACATCATCAGTGTAAAATACTGCTGATTGTCCTGGAGTTATGCCTCTTTGTGGATCTTTGAATATAACTTGTATATTTCCCTCTTCTGTTTGGTTTATAATTGCTTCTGCTGGCTTACTTGAGTATCTTATCTTAACAGTTACATCAATAGGCTTGTCAATGCTGTCCATTAATAATAAATTGACGTCGTCCACTTTCATTTCTTTTCTATATAATTCTTGCTCTTCTCCAACAATCAATTCATTTTTTGCTTTATTAAAACCTAATACAAATAAAGGCGCCTTATATGATATTCCAAGTCCTTTTCTTTGCCCTATAGTATAATTATATAATCCGTTGTGTTTACCAAGTATCTCTCCTCTTCTATTTACAATGTTGCCTATCATTGGTTTTATATCTGAATTATCTTCTAAAAATTTTTTATAATTTCCATCTGGAATAAAACAAATATCTTCACTGTCTGGTTTGCTTGCAACTTCCAAACTATGTTGTTTTGCAATATTTCTTACGTCCTCTTTCGAATTGAAGTCGCCTAAAGGGAATAGTACTTTGCCTAGTAAATTTCTTGGCATACTATATAAAACATAGCTTTGGTCTTTTTGTAAATTCTTAGCCTTTTTTAGCACAAACTGCCCATAATTATCAGAATACTCCATTTTTGCATAATGTCCAGTTGCAATATAATCGCATCCCATTTCCTGAGCTTTTTCATACATAGCGCCAAACTTCATATGCCTATTACACTCAATACAAGGGTTCGGAGTTCTTTGGTTAGAATACTCTTCTATAAAATTATTTATCACATTACACTTAAACTCTTCCTTCAAATTATACGTAAAATGTGGAATTCCAATAGAATTGCATATTGCCTTTGCTCCTATTACGGCATCTGTATTACAGCAAGTACCTCCATACAACTCCAACGTCATTCCAATTACATCATAGCCCTGCTCCTTTAAAAGAATAGCAGACACACTGCTATCTACTCCTCCACTCATGCCTAATAAAACTCTTCTATTCATATTCCCTCCTTTGGACCATTGGGACCTGGTCCTAATGGTCCCACCTGTCCCTAAATGGTTCCTAAAATTGCGTTTGCTACTTTTATTCCATCTATTGCAGCAGACATTATTCCTCCTGCGTATCCGGCTCCTTCTCCACATGGATACATTCCTATTATGCTTGCCATTTTTTGTTCATTTCTTTTTATTGTTATTGGTGACGAACTTCTTGTCTCTACTCCTGTTAATATACTGTCTGGGTTTGCAAATCCTTTTATTTTTTTGTCAAAATATTCAATTCCTTCTTTTAATGTTTCTGCAACGAAGTCAGGTAATATTTCCTGTAAGTTAGCTAAAGTTACACCTGGCCTATATGTTGGCTTTACTTCTCCAATAAATGTTGATTTTCTATTGTTTATAAAATCTTCCACTCTTTGGATTGGTGCATTATAATTACTTCCGCCTAATTTAAAAGCTTTTTCTTCTAATTCTCTCTGAAAGTACATTCCTGCAAGCGGAGAATCTCCTTCAAAATCTTCTGGTGTTATATTCACTAATATCGCACTGTTAGCATTTCCTCCGTCTCTTGCAAATGTGCTCATTCCATTTGTTACTATTGTGCCTTCTTCGCTTGATGAGGCCATTACCACTCCTCCAGGGCACATGCAAAAAGTATAACACGATCGTTCTTTTCCATTGTATGTTCCATGATATGCTAATTTGTATTCTGCTGGTGGCAATTTTAGCTTTGGATTTTCTCCGTATTGAGATTTATTTATCATTTCTTGTTTATGTTCTATACGGACTCCAACAGAAAAGTTTTTTCTTGCCATCTCTACTTCTTTTTCATATAAAGTTTCGAACATTTCTCTTGAGCTGTGTCCAATTGCTAGTACTACAGCATCTGTATCTAATTTGATTTGTTCCTTTGATTCACTAGAAGTACAAATTACAGCTTTTATCTGATTGTTTTCAATAACGAAATCTTCTGCTTTTGTATTAAATAAAAATTCTCCACCTTTTTCTATGATATGCTTCCTTATGTTTGCAACAATTTCAATTAAATTATCTGTTCCTATATGTGGCTTATTTATATACGATATTTGCTCTGGCGCTCCAAATTTAACGAATGTATCTATTACTATTCTACATAAAGGACTATGTAAATTAGTTGTAAGTTTTCCATCGGAGAAAGTTCCTGCTCCACCTTCGCCAAATTGAACATTTGATAAAGTATTCAACTGTCCACTTTCTAAAAATGTATCAACATCCTTTTTTCTTTCTTCAACCTTTTTACCTTGCTCTACGATAATTGGCTTTATTCCATTTTCTACTAAAGTTAAAGCACAAAACAAACCAGCAGGACCTGCTCCTATAATTACAGGTTTTTTGGAACTAGTTCTTAAAACTTTTACTTTTTCAGCGACTTGATTAGCTTTTTCTAACAATACAACATTTTTATTTTTAACTAGTTTAAAAATATTGAAATCGTCTTTCAGTGTTACTATTATAGAATAATTATAAAATATATCGTTTTTATCTCTTGCATCTATTGATTTTTTAACAATTTTATAATCTATTACATATTTCTCAGATATATTAAAAATATTGCATGCTATAGCTAATACCTCGCTATCTGAAATATCCTTTCTTATCTTAATATTTTCTAATCTTAATATAGACATTATACTTTCGCTTTCTTTCTTTATTTTGCAAATAAATTATAGCATTTTTATTGAGGGTGGTCAATTAGATAAAATTCATAGAATCATCATAATGTCGTACTTTTTCTCATCTTTGGCATAAATTTCTCTGCAAATTTATATTCGTCTCTATCCTTTATGTAAAACCATCCTAATATAGAGAAAATAATTGCGCCAATAAAGTTAACGAATAAATCCTTCATTGTATCCTTAATTCCTATATCAAGATATCCATCAACAATAGTTATCTCTTTCTCTTCTCCATCTTCTTTATAGAAAATCGTTGTTTTGTCTATATTTTTTACTATTGCTGGTTTATTTTTTCCTTCAGGATTTAGTGTAACAGATGATACTGTTTGAACTATTCTATCTTTTTGCATATCTGTATTAAAGAAGGTATCCATACCATATTCAAAGAATTCCCATAATACTCCAACAGTCATTGAAAAGCAGAACGCAACTATTGCTACAGATATTGGTGTCATTTTAGTGTGAAACTTTTCTGACCTGTTTAATATGTCTATTAGTGAAAAGCCAATAGCCGCGCACAAAAAACCATTTATCGTATGTAGCATTGTGTCCCAATGTTTGAATATTCCATAGAAGTTTTGTACCTCTCCCAATATTTCCGCTGAAAATATAAATAGCAAAATTATTGTTTCTAGGGCATTTGGCAACGTTATATTTAATCTTTTGTCTATTAGTGATGGAATAGTAAACAACACTAAAGTAAGAATGCATAAAAACACATTTTCATAGTTTCCTCTAAGCAACTGAGTAATCATTGTTATTATAACTAAAAACCTTAATACTACATATACAGTAATATCTCTTTTTTTGTATTTACTATTTACCTTTAGTTTCATAAAAACATCTCCTATATTCTTTTATATGACATAATTATACTATTTAAGATTTATTACGTCAAACTTTTTAATTTTAAAATACTAAGAATAATAAAAACAATAAACCAACTGGTCTATTGCTTTATGAATTTATCCAAGTGCTACGTCTAATAGCATCATAATTACAAATCCAATTGCTACTCCTATTGTTACTACTATTCCAGACAAAGTTCCTCCCATAAAAGACTTGATTTTTCCTTTTCCTGAACTATGCAAGGGCATTGATATTATTGCTCCTTCTGGAATGTTTTGTATTGCTATTCCTAATGCAAGTGAAAAAGCTTCAATAAATGTTATTCCAGCACTGTTGGAAAGTAATCCCGCAAAAGCAACTCCTACTGCCATTCCTTCGGGTATATTATGCAGTGTTACAGCCAACAAAAGCATTGAAGTACTTTTTACTTTCTCTTTTATGCTTGTTTTCTTATTCTCTTTATTTTGATTTTTCGTCTCAATCCTTTCAACTAATTTATTTACTATAATTAGCGTTATTACTCCTATCAAAAAACCTAAAGAAGCGGGTATCCATGCAATTTTTCCTTGGTTCTCCGCCATCTCTATCGATGGAATTAATAATGACCATACTGAAGCAGCTATCATTACACCTGATGCAAATCCTAATAATATCTTTTGTATAATTGGTTTCATCTCTTTTTTTAATAAAAATACCATTGCTGAACCGCAAAGTTGTTCCAATAAATGGAATTAATATTCCTATCGCTATTTGCCCCGTAGTGTTAATGTTCAATTTTACTTCCTCCCTTGTTTTATTATGCAACGTTATATTATATAATATTCCATTTACATAATTCTGTGAGACTCGGTATAATAAACTCTGCATATAATCAGGGTAATAAAGTAAACTTTGACATTCTAATACTCTTAATAGTGCCCAAAATAGCTTCAGATCATAAATCTAAAGCTATCCGAAATTTAATTATATATTATATTTTATTATTTTTGGTTCTGCATTTTCTTCTATTCCAGTAGCTATAACCGTTACAATTATAGCGTCATGTATTCTTTCATCAACTATTGTTCCGAAAATGATATTTGCTTCAGGATCTAAGAATTCTTTTATGTACCCTACTGCTGAACTTACTTCACTTAGTCCTAAGTCCATTCCTCCTGTTACATTTACAATTAGCCCTTTTGCGCCTCTTACAGAAGTTTCAAGAAGAGGACTATCCATTGCAGCCATTGCAGCATCTATAGCTCTTTGGTCTCCCTCTGCTACTCCAATTCCCATATGTGCTATCCCACTGTCTTTCATTATTGTCTTTATATCAGCAAAGTCTATATTTATAAATCCAGGAATTGTAATTAAATCTGTTATACCTTGAACACCTTTTTTTAGAACGGCATCAGCTTCTTGGAATGCTTGTACCATTGTTGTTCCCTTTGGAACTGCTTTTAATAAGTTGTTATTCTCTACAACTATTAGCGCATCCACATTCTTTTTCATTCTTATAATTCCATCTTCTGCATTTGCTTTTCTTTTTCTTCCTTCAAATAAAAATGGCTTTGTTACAATTCCTACCGTTAGTATTCCCATTGACTTTGCAATTTCGCACACAACTGGAGCAGCGCCTGTTCCTGTGCCTCCTCCCATTCCGCATGTTACAAATACCATGTCAGTTCCATTTAGTGCTTTTTTTATATTCTCTTCATCTTCTCTTGCAGCCATTTCACCTAAAATTGGATTAGCCCCTGCTCCTAAGCCTTTTGTAGTGTCTTTCCCTATATGCATTACAATAGGCGCCTTGCTTTGTGCCAAAGCTTGCTCTTCTGTATTAATTGCTATAAATTGTACATTACGTATTCCTTCATCAATCATTCTATTTACAGCATTATTTCCTGCTCCGCCTACTCCTATTACTTTAATTCTTACTAAGTTATCTTCATTATCTTGATCTGTGTATCTCATATTTTACATCCTTGCTATTGATATTATTTAGGTTTCCGGGATACTCCTATAACCCTTTACTCGATTTACTTTTATATCTTACTACTTTTTTTATTAATTATCAACAGGAAAATAAAATGTTTTATAAAATTTTTTCAAGCTCAGATATAACATCGATTATTCCTATTAGGATTCTATTAAGTTGTATATTTTTGTTTTTGCTTATCAAAATTCCTTTCATTCCAGCCTCAATAGCTCCTTGAATATCAACTCTATAATTATCTCCAACCATAATACATTCTGGCAACTCAAATTCTCCTTTTGCTATTTCAAATGCTTCTTTATTAGGTTTCATAGGGAATCCTTCTGTCATATATGTACTGGTAAAAAATTTATATAATCCTGCATTTTTCAGTCTTTCATTTTGTGAAAATGCAAACCAATTAGATAGTATAACTAAATCATATTTATTTTTTAAATATCCCAACGTTTCAGTTTCTTTCTCATCTATCTTCTCTGGTACGCATTTTCCTAAATACTTTAACCATATATTCATAAATTCCTTAGGAAGCTTATGCCCTAGTTCGTTTTCTATAGTTTTCTGCATCAATTCTTTATTATAAGTTTCCATCCTTCCATCTTCATATACATCAACTGCATGTTTAACTTTGCTTATTGTGCAGTCTGCATATGGCAGATTTAATTCTTCAAATGTTTTGTTTATTGAATTCCAGTATTCTTCTTTCCATTCTATTAGCGTATTATCTAAATCAAATATAATCCTTTTTATTTCCATTAAAATTTCCCCCATTACATTAATGAACATATAATAAATATGAGAAGATTAATT
>CAMGAZ010000049.1 GCA_946008205.1 uncultured Clostridium sp.
GGCATACGCTTACCAACCTTCATGTGCTGTATCATTGTTCTGTCTACACCGCTAATTTTTGAGATAGTGACAACAGTTAAGTTTTTAGTTTCTAAATAGTTTTTAAGTGTATCCGCAAATAATGTCATAAGCAAAACCCTTCCTAAAATAGTTCATCGTCAATATTTATATTATAGATGAATTTGTGACAATAATAAAGCCTCAAATAACTAAAAAGGCTGTCACAAAAGTTGTCACATGTGTTTCTTGTGTGGCAAATTGGTTATAATTAGATATATAAGGGAAAATAGAAGATTAGCAAAAACAATGTAAAAATATTTAGAAAATAATGTAAGTAGTTAGTTATGGATGAAATCCTTCTTATTGCGCATTTGTATAGTGAGGGGTACAACGTTCAGATAAGATGAATAGAGGGGTGGAAAAGAAGGTGGGATACAATGGAGATTGTAGGGATTGTCTTTATTATCGTGATTATTTCCATCAAACTGCGCGTGATGAATGGCGTTGTGATTATGCCGGAGAATATTTTAACGATAGATATGGCAACACTTGCAGAGATTATGTTGATAGAGAAGCTTATGAGCGGAGAAAAAGAGCTGATGAACAAAAAACGCAGGATTTGAAGGACATTGTTGTTGGGGTTAGTGTGGCTGAAGATTTTCAGGAAATGCAAGAATTGGAAGAGGAGCACCGAGGAGAAAAATCAACTAGCTTTGGATGTATAACTTGGATAATTATTATTGCTGTTTTATTTGGAGTAGTTGGCATGATAGATAAGATTCTACCAGCACCGTTAAGTTATATACCGTTTGCATTAGTCATGTATGGATTGTACAAGATGCATAAGGTGTTTTTTGGTAGGAGTGAGACTAATACGCTGTTAATAGTTTTAGACGCTATGATGGCGTTTGGGTTATTTGTGGCGGCGTTGATGAGAAGATAGGTTTATTGGAGGTAATATATTATGAAAAAGATTTTTTTATTAGTAACATTATTATTGAGCCTGGCAAGTGTGGCGTTTGCGTCAACAACGCAATTTAATCAACCAGTATATTTAGGCTGGTATGCGAATACGAGAGATGGTGGGCCTAGTCCTGCTATAGCTAAAGGATATGATTATAAAACTTACGATAGCTTCACGTTCGGCAGAGGTTCAGAAGCATTAACGTTTAAATTTGCAAATCATTATTATAATGGGAGAGCGGGATCATCCCATACTAAGGGTGTATATGTAGGTGAAAACTTCATCTTAAAAAATATAGTTGCATGTCCAGAAATATATAAAATAACGGATAATCATGGTAGAACGTTTTATTTATCAAAGGGCATAACTAGCGGACCGTCGCAAGTTTTTCTGCTTATGGGGAAATGCGCTAATAGTTACTATAATTATATAGGAATTGCTGATTTAAAAAATCATTGTGCAGATATAGAGTTTATGGATCATAATGGTGCTCCACGTTTAGGTGAAATAAATATACAAGGTAATAAAATCATATTGCCATATACTAGGTCGTATAGCAAAAATAATACTTATATAGCGGGTGAATTTATTTTTGAATGGGATGATAATGTGCAGTGGTTTGGAATTAAACATGTTGAGTATTGAAAGAAATTAGGCTTATAACAATTCTTATATATAGGAGAAATACAAATGGCAGATATGGATATCTTGATAAAAGCATCTTTGTTACATGATATAGGAAAACTGTGTTGTTATTCAGATAGCAACATAAAGAATTATTCTGAAGCAAGTATAGAATTTTTAAGTAATGTTTCAGAAGATAGCGATTATGCTAGAAAGATACTGAATTGTATAAGTGCTTTTAATAGCATTTCTATACCTAAAGCAAGCGACGATAATAATGTGGCTTATATTATATACGAAGCAAATAATATAGCAAATAGTGAAGAAGAATATATCTCAAAAAGTATAGATGAACCTAATTGTCTGCATAGTATTTTTAATATTTTTGGAGATATTAAATCTAAAGATGTTTCTAATTATTATCCTATAGAGTTAAGTGGAAAGAATAAATTTAATTATCCTTATGTTTATAATAAAACAAATGCATTAAAAAAAGAATATAAAAAATTAGTAGATATCCTTGCTTATAGTTTTCAAGCTGAACCATTTGAAAAAATGGATAATAATCGCTTATTAACTATTCTAGAGGACACAGTATCATTTGTTTCAGATTGTACGAATAGAAAATCAGTATCTGACATTTCTCTTTATATCCATTCTAAAATCACTGCAGCTATAGCAAGCTGTATGTATCAATACTTTGCAGCTAAAAACATAACGGATTATAAAAAATTCTGCTTTAGCAAAGCGAATGCAGAATTTAGAAATGAGGCTGCCTTTCTGCTGATTTCCGGTGATTTTTCTGGTATTCAAAGCTTTATCTATACCATTCCATCTAAGGGAGCGTTAAAATCATTACGTGGGCGTTCCTTCTATCTGGAAATCCTCATGGAAAATTTTATAGATGAAATGCTTGAAGCCTTAGATTTATGTAGAGCTAACCTGCTTTATACGGGTGGTGGACATTTTTATGTTTTAGCAGCCAATACGGAAAAGACCAGGCAAACTATTGAGGCACTGAAGGTGAAGTTTAACCAGTGGCTGCTAGCAAAATTTGGTACGCAGCTATATATGGCTATGGGATATGCGCAGTGCTCTGCTAATGATTTACGTTCATCTGGTACGCAAAGAAATGTTTTTGCTGCTGTTAGCAAGGAGCTTAATAAGGACAAGCTTTGTCGTTATGACGCAGATAGCTTAGAGCAGCTTTTTGATAGTAATAGCATTTATAATAAGAATATGGATAAGGCAAGAGAATGCTCTATCTGCCATTTATCTAGTACGGAGCTGCAGAAGGTTGATAATATCAGTGAAGGCTATGTTTGTTCTACCTGCGCTGGATTATATGAATTAGGTGGAGTTTTATTTCAAAAAGAAGTATTTGTAATCCTAGATACAGCGGTGGAAAACAGCTTAGAGGTATTTGGCAGCGATAAGCAGCTTTATCTTGCTGTTGTAAATAACAAGGAGCTGGAAAAATACGCTGACCATATAGTGCGCATTTACAGCAAGAATGAGGCAGTAACAGGAAAGTTTATCAGCACACGCTTGTGGCTTGCTGATTACTATTCTGCTGCTGAAAAGGGAGAAGTCTTAGAGTTTGAAAAATTAGCAGCAGCCTGCTGTGATGGGCAGCATGGTATTAAGCGCCTTGGAGTATTGCGAGCTGACGTGGATAATTTGGGTGCGGCCTTTATTGGTGGCTTTGTGCATCAGCAGGCAGCTGAGCCTGAAAAATATGCGACTTTATCACGTTATGCAGATTTATCTAGAGATTTAGGTTTGTTTTTCAAGCTGGCGGTAGATAAGCTTTGCAAGGGTGAATTAACAGGCTTTGATATCAACGATAAGCAGCAGCCCTTTAGCTTATTTGGTTTGTCTAAGGATAAACAGCGCAAGGTACACGTAGTTTATTCCGGTGGTGACGATATGTTTATTGTTGGCGCGTGGGATGAGCTTTTAGAGCTGGCTGTTGATATCAGGAGAGCCTTTAGTAAGTTTACTAATGATAAGCTGAGCTTTTCTGCTGGCTTGGCGTTATTTAATCCTGGTTATCCGATTAGCAAGATGGCAGAAATTACAGGTATGCTGGAAGGTGCAGCGAAGGATAATGGTAAAAACAGTATTGCTCTTTTTGGCTTAGAGACAGAGCAGCATGATAGGGAAACAAAGCTTGCGTGTAAGCATGTCTATCAGTGGCCAGATTTTACCGCTAAGGTGTGTGCAGAAAAGCTGCAGTTTTTGCTGAACCATCTTACCTTTGAGAATGCTGAAAATAAAATTAAGGCAGGTATTTCCTTGCTGTATAGACTGCTTGATTTAATTGAGTATAAGCAGAACGATAAGATTGATATCGCACGCTTTGCTTATACTTTGGGCAGAATGCAGCCAGCTAGTAGAGATAATCCATCCTTGCAGGCTCGCTATGCTGAGTTTAGCCAGCAGATGTATCAATGGTATATTCATGAAGAGGATAGAAAACAGCTTTTTACAGCGCTTAATTTGTTAATTTACTATAGACGTGAGGCGAAGGAGGCTTAATAACGGTTATGAATGATATGCGTTCACAATTTGCTAAGCTTGGTTATGGACAAGCTTCGAAACCAGCGGGGAATAGACAAGGCTACGGTCAAAATCAAGGCTATAATAAGAATACAGCTCATACTTTTGTGTTAACTTTGAACTATGATCCCGTTGATGCTGCAGAAAAGGTAATCAACCATCTTGAAAAAGATAAATATGGTAATATTGCGTTGACTACTTCGCAGATTAGAAAATTTTTAACTGCAGTTAATGTCGTGAGAAATAAGGTTGACTTGTACATAGCTCAAAATAAGTATGCTGATGAGCTTTCTATTGAATTAGCGGCAGAAGTAAAATTTTTAAAGGTAAATTTGTTGTATCAGGCAGGTAGAGCTAAAGCTGTTAAGGACTTCATGGAGATAAGCAATTTAGCTGCCATTATTGGCGATGTAGACAAGAATATCAAGAAATTTCAAAGGCTCTGCAAATATGTAGAAGCGTTAGTTGCTTATCATAAGTTTATGGGAGGTAAGGACAAATGATGGACGAAGCTAAGCGAGTGCCAAAGACTTTACAAGGCAAAATTATAATTACGGGTATTTTAAATGTGCTTACAGGTATGCACATTGGTGGTAGCAGTGAATTTGCTCCGATTGGTGCTGTAGACAGTCCGTTCATTCGTGATCCCTTTACTCATGCGCCCATTATCCCTGGCAGTTCAATCAAAGGAAAAATGAGAACCTTATTGGCAAAGATTTCCTGTAATGATTATATTTTAAATGCCATTGATAAGGATAATGCTGTTGTCAGCCGCCTGTTTGGTGCAAGTGGTAAAAATTACGCTCTGCCTGCACGCTTGCAGTTCTTTGATTTGTTTGTGACGGAAGCAACTAAGAAAAATTTTACTGCTATTGAAACAGATACCTATATTGGCGAAGTAAAATTTGAAAATACTATTAGCAGAACCTCTGGTGTAGCCAATCCACGCCAGATTGAGCGTGTGCCTGCTGGTGCAGAATTTGTTTTTAAGCTGGTTTACAACGTAGAAAGTTTAGAAGAGGCTGAGGAGGATTTAAAAACTTTGGCAACAGGTTTTAAGCTTTTAGAAAACGATTATCTTGGTGGTCATGGCTCTCGTGGCTATGGTCGTGTGCAATTGCAGGATATTCAGCTGAAGCCTATTGGTGATTTTGCTTTAGATTTAACCAAATACGAAGCAATGTTTAAGGATTGATTGCTTATGATTTATTACGCTTTTACGCTTAAATTTTTAACACCAGTGCATTTTGGTGATACTGCCAGCGGGGGCAATCTGGATAAGATTGCTTTAAGCTGTAGCGCAGATACCCTATTTGCGGCTTTATGTAATGAAGCTGCAGCGCTGGATAGCATTATATTAGAGAAGCTTATTGCTGGCGTTAGGGAACAAAAAATAGTTTTTTCCAGCTTGTTTCCTTACTATCGTACAGAAAATGAAGACTTATATCTGTATCTGCCAAAGCCTTTACTGCAAATGGAGGCCAAAAAGCAAAACAGCAAAAGCTTTGCCGAGATGAAGCAGCTAGCCACGAAGCTGAAAAAGCAAAAGAAAACTAGCTATATCCGTGCCTCCGAGCTGCAAGCCTGGTTAAAAAATTGTCAGGAGGGTCAGCTCACTGATTATGAGGTGCCTGAATTTGCAGCTCCCTTTGTAGCAGGTAGAGTAAATTTACGTGAAGATAAGCCTCTGCCATATTTTGTTGGTAGCTATGTTTTTGACGAAAATGCTGGCCTTTATTTTATTTGTGGTGTTGAAGATGAGAACGAAGAAGATATTGCATGGATAAATGATTTGCTTAAACAGCTTGGTATGACAGGTATTGGTGGCAAACGCAGCAGTGGTTACGGTAAGTTTGAATTAGTGGGTGATTATTGTAATATCAATCCTGATAGTGGTGTTTATGATGATGAGTTAGCTATAGGTGAGATGCTATTTAATAAAGAGAGCAGCATACAGATGTGTCTTGCTCCTGTATGTCCGTTAGCAGAAGAGATTGCTGCTGTCAAACAGGGGGCTTATAAGCTGGTGAAGCGCGGCGGTTTTATTTCTTCGCCTGTGACAGGTGAAAATGTGAAGCGGAATAGTGTTTATATGCTGGCAGAGGGCTCGTGCTTTGCTAAACGCTTGCAGGGAAGCCTGTTAAGGCAAGAGGTAGATGGGATTGAGCATCCTGTTTATCGTGACGGTGTAGGAATGTTTGTGGGGTTGAAGAATGAATTAGCTAAATTTTCAACAAGAGGTTGGCAGGTTATGCCTGCAAATTATTACACCTGTCTATATTGGTGATGGGACTAAGCTGACAGCGAAGGATTATTTTTACTCTTCTAAAGAGCAAAAAGCATATTTTTTCAATGTTCGTAAGTGGCATCAGTTTATTTATCAACATGGGTTATTTTCTGCTTACGAAAAGTATATCAGTAATGTTCATGATAAAAGAAATTTACTAACTTGGCTAGAAGAACATGATTTCACATTGGAAGATGTGAAAGATATTATTACTAGTGAGTCATTTGCAACAGTGAATATTATTAATGTAGAAAAAAAGAATACGCTTAATGATGTGAATAAGCACGTTCATCAGTTAGATGGTTCTTTATATGTGCCTGGCAGTAGTATTAAGGGTGCCTTTAGAAGTGCTATTTTACATGCATTGCTGAAGAAAAAGCCAGCTATTAAAAATAGATATTGGCAGCTAGTTAATGCAGAGATTAATAAGCCTTATTTTAATCCAAGAAAAAGTTTAAACCGTCTAACTACCAATTTGGAAAACGATTTACTGCATACCTTACAGCTTGAGGAAAAGCATAAGCCTGTACCTAGTAATAATGCAGTATGTAGCTCACTTCGTGGCTTACAGGTTAGCGATACTTTGCGTAGTGAAAATATACAGGTAGCTATTTTGCAGAAAATAGATGCTGGCTTTAATAAATTTGGCAAGGCTGGTTTTCATCCGTTGCCAATTTTTAAAGAATGTATGCTTCCTGGAGCTAAGCTGATGTTTGATGTAAAATTAGATAAAGCAATGATGGCTACTGTAGGTATTAATAGTATTGATGATTTACTTTCAATAACACAACAATATGTTGATGAAATAATTCGCATTTTAAAGGATGCATTTAAAAAAGAACATCCTGATCCATTCTGTGGTATTGATGCAGCTAATATTTTTGTTGGAGGTAATGTTGGATTTCATAGTAAAACATTATTAGCATTACTGGCTCCAGATGATAATACAGCTAAAAATACTATAAAAGTACTATTAAATAAAGAATTTCCAAAGCACGAACATATTATATATGATAAATTTGCTTCTCCGCGTCTGCTAAAGTGCACTATATATAACGGGGAATTGCTTATGATGGGCTTAGCAGAGGTGCGACGCATATGATACAAGCATTGGAAATTAAATTGGCAGCGCCAGCGGCAGTTAAGCTACCACAATCTGCCTGCTCACTTTTGCATGGTGTGCTGATGGAGCAGATAGATAGTGCATATGCGGATTTTTTGCATCAGAATGCGTTGCGTCCCTATAGCCAATATCTGCATTTTGAAAAAGAAAAAAATGCTTTGTATTGGCGGATAACAGCGCTGAATGAGGAAGCCAAGAATGAAATTT
This sequence comes from uncultured Clostridium sp., assembly GCA_946008205.1. Lineage (GTDB taxonomy): Bacteria > Bacillota > Clostridia > TANB77 > CAG-508 > CAG-245. The sequence continues at coordinate 7,768 of CAMGAZ010000049.1, forward strand.
TGGCAGCTGCCTTTGCGCTGCCGCAGACGGTGCTTTTAAAGCAAAAAAATATAGAGCTGCAGCTTGTGAGTAAGGAGCTTTTGCCAGCTACGGATTATGGCAGCCTGGCAGAAAAATACTTTACTCAGCATTTAGCTATCAGATATTTAATTCTGGATTTTTTTAAATAGTTTATCTTTAATATTTAATGACTGTATTTTTTTTTTGCGCAGCCACAGTTCATTTTGGGCAGCTTGGTTAAACGGTGGAATGATTTTGCGGATAAAGAAAGCCTGGATGCGCAAGGAATTGTACATGATTTGGCGCAGGAGGTTTATGTTGCGGATTATCGCCTGCGGATGCAGGCGTTCAGTGTTGATGGTGCAAGAATACCTGCGTTTCGCGGAGATTATACGCTGGGCATGAAAAATAATCTTATGAGCAACAGAATTATAGCTATGCTTGGTGAATATGCTAATTATTGTGGCATTGGTATTAAAACTGCGCTGGGGATGGGCGCGGTGCGCACATCGTTGAAGGAGAAATGGTGAACCGCGCCGCTTGCTGACTGCGTTGGCAGCGGTTGTGCAGTGAAAAAAACTGAGGTAAGTGGGCTGTGGCATGGACTGCGCCGCAAAATGCGATGCAGAGCCTTGCTGCAGGCTGGCTTACAGGGACAGGATAAAAAATAAGCCCCGCGAAGGGGACGGAAACCTTAGGAGGCTTGAAGATGAAACGAGAAGAAGCGTTAAAATAAAAAATAAGCCCCGCGAAGGGGACGGAAACCTTCCAATACAACAATTAAAAATTATAACACAATAAAAAAAAAAAAACCCCCACAAAGCGACAACACAAAAAAATGAC
>CAMGAZ010000050.1 GCA_946008205.1 uncultured Clostridium sp.
TGCTAGATGAGGCAGATATAATAAAAGACCAGTATTTTTTGGAAATATCTTCTCCAGGAGTTGAAAGACATATAAGAAAAGATAAACAATTAGAAGAGCATATAGGTAAAGACATAAATGTAAGATTATTCAAACCAATAGATAAGCAAAAAGAATTAACAGGCACTTTACAAAAGTTTGATGACGAACAAGTTGTACTACTAATAAATGAAGAAGAAATCACAATAAATAGAGAGGTTATTAGCTCAATGAAAAGAGCCTATAAATGGTAATAATATATTTTGAAAGGAATGATTGGAAAAATGAAGAAGAATGTTAAAAAAGTAGAAAATAGAGGAATAGATAGCACTGAGCTTATAATAGCATTAAACGAACTAGAAAAAGAAAAGGGAATAAAAAAGGAATATGTATTAGAGTCAATTGAAACAGCATTGGTAACTGCATATAAAAGGAATTTTGATGTAAATACAGATAATGTAAAAATAACAATGAATTCGGAAACTGGAGAAATACATGTATATGAAGAACTAACAGTTGTTGAAGAAGTAGAAGATGATAAAACACAGATATCTTTGGAAGATGCAAAGAAAATAGATACAAAATTTAATCTAGGCGACATTGTAGACAAAGAGTTAATGCCAAAAAATTTTGGAAGGATAGCAGCTCAAACAGCAAAACAAGTAATAGTGCAAAGAATAAGAGAAGCATCAAGAGATGTAATATTTAATGAATTTAGCGAGAAAAAAGGCGAAATTGTTTCGGGAATAGTTCAAAAAGTTGACAAAAATATAGTGGTACTAGATTTAGGAAAAATAGAAGGAATTATGCCAATAAAAGAACAAATTCCAACAGAGACATACTATGTTAATCAAAAGTTAAGGGCATGCATTGCAAATGTAGAAAAAGGGCAAAAAGGCTCTACCCAAATAATTGTGTCGAGAGCAAACAATGAGTTCCTAAGGAAACTATTTGAATTGGAAATTCCAGAAATATATGAAGGACTTATAGAAATAAAAAGCATATCAAGAGACCCTGGAAAAAGGTGTAAAGTTGCGGTATATTCTCAAAATGAAAACATCGACCCTGTAGGTTCTTGTGTTGGACAAAAAGGCATACGTATTCAAAACATAATTAACGAGTTAAGTGGTGAAAAAATAGATGTAATAGAATGGCATGAAGACCCTTCAACATATATTGCAGAAGCTTTACTTCCAGCCCAAGTTATGGCTGTTGATATAAAGGATGAAGAAAAATTTGCACAAGTAATAGTTCCAGATGATCAATTATCATTAGCAATAGGAAAATCAGGGCAAAATGCAAGGCTTGCTGCCAAACTAACAAATTGGAAAATAGATATAAAAAGCGAATCACAATTTAGAGAAATGATAAAACAAATGCAACAGGAAGACAAAGAAGACGAAGTAGAGTCAACTGAGGGGGAATAAAATTGAAAAAAATACCACAAAGAACTTGCTTGGGGTGTGGAGAAACTAAACCTAAACAAGAACTAATAAGAATAGTAAGACAGAATGACGGAAGCATATTTGTAGATAAAACAGGAAAAGCAAACGGCAGAGGTGCATATATATGTAATAATATTGAATGCTTAGAAAAAGCCATAAAGTCAAAGAGATTAGATAAAAATTTTAAAATAGAAATAAACAATGAAATTTATGAAAGCTTAAGAGGTGTAATCATTGGTAAGTAAAGAAAATAAAAAGGATAAAAAGACGAAAATAAAAATAGGAGGTGGAATTATTGGGTAAGATGAAAATTCATGAACTTGCAAAAGAATTAGGATTGCCAAGCAAAGAAGTATTAGATAAGGCAAAAAAACTTGGAATAGAGGTAACTAGCCATCTAAGTAATATTGAAGATGAGCAAGCAAATAAAATAAGACAATCATATAACAAAAATAATATCAAAAAGGAAAATAAAGTGGGAAATAAAAAAGACATAAAAAAGGATACTCCAGTAATTATTAGAAGAGAAGTAATATTAAATGATGAAGAAGAAGTAAAAAAAGAAAATAAAAAAATGGAAGACAGAAAAGACGTTGGTTTTGTAAAAAGAAGAAGCAATAATGACTATAATATAGTTTATAGAAATAAACCTAATAAACCACTTACTGTAAATGAGTTGTTTGGTTTAGGAAAGAAAGAAGAAAAGCCAAAGAGTGAAGAAAAGAAACAACCACAGCCAGCAACTCCAAAAAAAGAACAAGTAAAAGAAGAAAAAACGACCACGCCAGAAAAGACTATATCGGCTAATGTCGAGGTAAAACGTGATGCTGCAAAAACTGAAGATTCTACGATGTTAGAGAAAACGAATAATTCTACAGAAAATAACAAAGACTTCAGAAATAAACAGCAATTCCAACCAAGAAATAATAATTACAACAGGAACAATAACCAATCTAGGGACGGATTTAGACAGAACAATAAATTTAATAATAATGGAAATAACGGCCATAATAATAATAGAACGAATAACTTTAACAATAGAAATAATAATCGTGATAACAACGGTTACAATAAAAATGGCTTTAACAGAAATAACAACAGTGGATATAATAAGCGCCCATTGGATGAAAAGAGAATTGACAAAAAAATAAATGATATATTAGAAACAGAAATAGTGGAAAAAGAAAATCAAAGAGATTATTCTACAAAGGTAAGTTTCAAAGCTAAAAATAATAAATATGATGAGACAAAACAAAATAAAAATAGAACAAGAAGATTTAGCGAAGAAGAGTATGATGAGGGCAAGTTAAAGAACCTAAAACAGGTTGATAAATTATCAAACATGTTTGGAGATCAAGAAGGTGGAATGCTTGATTACTACGACCTTTCGACAGAACGTGGCAAAAAAGGCAAACGCAAGAGCCAAAAAAATAATGAAGAAAGAAATAAGCAAAAAATATTTAAATTAACAGAAATAACAATTCCAGAAAGCATAAGTGTTAAAGACTTAGCTTCAGAATTAAAGAAAACAAGTGGAGAAGTAATAACCAAACTTATGGGGCTTGGAATAATGGCTACAATTAACCAAGAACTAGACTTTGACACAGCATTTTTAGTAGCAGAAGAATTTGGCGTAACAGCAAATAAGAAAGAGCAAGTTAAAGAAGAAGATATTCTATTTGACGAGTCAGAAGATAGACCAGAAGATTTAGTTCAAAGACCACCAGTAGTTGTCGTAATGGGACACGTTGACCATGGAAAAACATCTCTTTTAGACGCAATTAGAAAAACTAACGTAATAGAAGGAGAAGCTGGATGAATTACACTACATATAGGAGCTTATAAAGTATCAATAAATGGCAGAGAAATCACTTTCTTAGATACACCTGGACATGAGGCATTTACAAGTATGCGTGCTAGAGGGGCTCAAATAACAGATGTTGCAATACTAATTGTTGCTGCAGATGATGGTGTTATGCCTCAAACTATTGAAGCAATAAACCACGCAAAATCAGCTGGAATACCAATAATAGTAGCAATAAACAAAATAGATGTACCAGGCGCAAACCCTGAAAAAGTAAAACAAGAATTAATGAAGTATGATTTAGTTCCAGAAGAATGGGGTGGAGACACAGTATTTGTTGAAATATCAGCAAAACAACATACTAACATAGATCAATTACTTGAAATGGTACTTTTAGTATCTGACATGCAAGATTTAAAAGTAAATCCACATAAGCAAGCTAAAGGAACTGTAATTGAAGCAAGACTAGATAAAGCAAAAGGACCTATCGCATCTGTATTAGTACAAAGAGGAACTCTTGATGTTGGAGATACAATTGTTGTTGGAACTTCAATAGGTAGGATTAGAGCAATGAAAGATGATAAAGGCAAACGTGTAAAGAGTGCAGGACCTTCTACACCAGTAGAACTTATGGGACTTACTAAAGTACCTGAAGCAGGCGAAACATTCTATGAAGTTAAAGACGAGAAAATGGCAAAACATTTGATTGAAAGAAGAGAGAGACAGAACCGTGAAGCTGCAATGAATGCATACAACAAAGTAACTCTAAGTAATGTATTTGAACAAATGGAACATGAAGATTTAAAACAATTAAACATCATAGTAAAAGCAGATGTTCAAGGAACAGCAGAAGCACTAAAACAGTCACTTGAAAAATTATCTGATGAAGAAGTTGCAGTAAAAGTAATACACTCAAATGCAGGTGCTATTAATGAATCTGATGTAAACTTAGCAAAAGCATCTAAAGCTATAATTATAGGCTTTAACGTTAGACCAAATGCAATAGCTAAAGATGTAGCAGAGAAACAAGGTGTAGAAATCAAACTATATTCTGTAATATATCAAGCGTTAGAGGATGTAGAAGCCGCAATGAATGGACTTCTAGACCCAGTATATGAAGAAAAAGTAATTGGAAATGTAGAAGTAAGACAAACATTCAAAGTTTCAAATGTCGGAACCATTGCAGGTGGATATGTAAAAGATGGAAAAGTTGAAAGAAATGCCGGAGTAAGAGTAATAAGAGAAGATGTAGTAATACATGAAGGAAAACTTGCTTCATTAAAGAGATTCAAAGATGACGTTAAAGAAGTTGCAAAGGGATTCGAATGTGGTCTTCAAATTGAAAACTACAACGATATTAAAGAAGGCGACATCATAGAAGTATTTGTAATGGAAGAAGTTAAGAGAAATAAGAAATCTAAGGTTCAACAAATTTCACAAGAGCATAATAACAATATGTAGTTTTATGCTCTATGGATTATACAGTACCAAGAAATATTTAAGGAGAAAAGTATATGAGTAAAAATGAAGCCAGACTTGGCAGAGTTAACGAAGAATTAATGAAGGCGATAAGCCATATTATAACTTATGAATTAAAAAATCCAGATGTTACGGGAATGATTAGTGTTACTAGAGTAAAAGTAACACCTGACCTAAAATATGCAAAGGTATATGTGAGCTTATTAAATTCAAAAAGCGTTGAAAAAACAATGCAAGGATTGAAAGAATCAGCAGGATTCATGAGGTCTCAAGTAGCAAAAAAAGTTAATTTGAGAATCACGCCAGAATTAGTATTTGAATATGACGATTCAATAGAACATGGAGAAAAGATTGACAACATATTAAAGCAAATAAGTATGCAGGACAAAGAACTAAAAGAAAAGTTGAACTCAAAAAAAGACTAAAACTTAGAAGCGAGGTAAAAATGACTTTAGATAATATTTTAGAAGAAATCAATAAGGCAGAAAAAATAGTTATAATAACACACGAAAATCCGGACGGAGATGCGATTGGAAGCTCTCTTGCGATGAAATTAGCATTAAAACAATTAGGAAAAGATGCTGACGTAATAATACCAGAGTTTCCAAAAACATTCGAATTCCTTCCTGGAATAGATGAAGTAAAAAAAGAATCGAATATAGAGGAATATGATTTAGCAATAGCACTAGACTGTGCCAGTATAAAATTGCTAAATGGCTTTGCAAAATATTTTGATAGTGCGAAGATAAAAATAGCAATTGATCATCATAGTAGTAATACAATGTTTGCAGATTATAACTATGTTGATCAAGATGCTCCTGCATGTGCGCAACTTTTATTAGTGGTCTTTAGTTACTTTAATATAAATGTTACCAAAGACATTGGAACATGTATTTTAGCAGGAATAATTACAGACACTGGAGGATTTAGATATGAAGGTGTAACAGCAGACACTTTTAGATTTGTAGCAGATCTTTGCGAAAAAGGCATAAAAGTATCACAAGTATATAGTCAAGTATTTGCTAGCAAAACAAGAGCAAAGTTTGAATTACATAGAATTGCTTTAAACAGATTAGAATTTTTAGAAGAAGGCAAAGTAGCCTTTACATATGTAACTAAAACCGATGAGAAACAAGTAGAAGCTAAAAACGGTGACTATGATGGAATAGTAGAAAACGGGAGAGATGTTGAAGGTGTCGAAGTATCGGTATTCTTAAGAGAAACAGATAAAGGAATAAAAGTATCTCTACGCTCTAAAAACTACGTCAATGCGTCTAAAGTTGCTATGATGTTTGGCGGCGGAGGACATATTCGTGCAGCAGGATGCACGATACAAGGAACAATAGAACAAGCAAAGAATCAAATAATAAATAGAATTAAGTGCTATTTAAAATAGGAACATAAAGTATGGATGGAATTATATTAATTAATAAAGAAAAAAATTTTACATCTCATGATGTTGTAAATATGGTAAAGAAAATAATAAATTCAAAAGTGGGACACACTGGTACATTAGACCCTAATGCTACTGGTGTTTTGCCACTTTTGCTAGGAAATGCCACAAAAATTTCAAAATATTTAATTAATCATGATAAGGAATATAAAGTTGTTTTGCAATTAGGAGAAAAAACAACAACTGCAGATCCAGAAGGAGAAATACTAGAAAAAAGGGACGTTCTAGATAAAATATTTGTAGAAGATTATGCAAAAAATGTATTAAAACAATTTATAGGTAAGCAAAAGCAGATTCCGCCAATATATTCAGCAATTAAAGTAAATGGAAAAAAACTATATGATTATGCAAGGAAAGGCCAAAAAGTAGAATTAGAACCAAGAAATATAGAAATATATAATATAGAGCTTTTAAAATTAGATGCAGAATTAAAACAAATATATTTTAAGGTGGCATGCTCAAAAGGTACATATATAAGAAGCTTGTGTGAAGATATAGCAGAAAAATTAGAAACAGTTGGATATATGAAAGAACTACAGAGAACTAAAGTTGGTACATTTTTAATAGAAGATGCAATAACTGTAGAAGAATTTGAAAAAAGATTAAAAAATAACGATGCATCAAACATAATATCCATAGAACAAATTTTTAAAACAAATGGCAGGATTGAATTAGAAGGCAAAATTTTAAGCAACTACCTAAATGGAGTACAAGTTAAACAAGACTGTGCAGATGGAATGTACAGAATTTATGTAAAAAATAAATTTATAGGGCTAGGGCTAGTAAAAGATAAGAAATTAAAAAGAGATTTGGTAATAGATTAAAAGGTTTATGTTTGCCATTTCTTTAAACAATATATAGTAGATAGGAGAAAATTAAAATATGAAATTATTAATGCATACATGCTGTGCACCATGTAGTGTGTACTGCATAGACACTCTAAGAAAAGAAGGAATAGAGCCAACACTATATTGGTACAATCCAAACATACACCCATATACAGAATATAAAGCGAGAAGAGACTGCTTAAAAGAATATGCGCAAAGCATAAATGTACAAGCTATATTTGAAGATGAATATGGCTTAGACGCGTTTTGCAAAGAAGCGGTAAAAGACTTAGAACATAGATGTATAAATTACTGTTATCCAATACGTTTGAGAAAAACATTCGAGTATGCCAAAGAAAATGGCTATGATACTGTAACAACAACTCTTCTTTACAGCATATACCAAAAGCACGATCTTATAAAGAAATATATGGAAGAATTGAGTAAAGAATTCGGAATAGAATTTTTTTATAGAGATTTTAGGGTAGGATTCTGGGAAGGACATCAGAAAGCTCATGATTTAAAACTCTACATGCAGAAATATTGCCGGTTGCGTTTTTAGCGAGGAGGATAAATACTTTAAAAAGAAAGAATCAAAGCCAATAATACCAAATGGATGTTCAATTCCTGAGAGGCAGAGACTAGAAATTAAAAAAATAGAAAATAAAGAAGATTATATGGATTTGTTATTAGAAGCAGACCCATCAAAAGAAGCTATACATAAATATTTGGAAAAGTCAGATATGTATGGACTAAAAATGGGAGATGAGATTATTTCTGTAGCAGTAATTTACCCTATTTTGTCAAACGAAGTAGAGCTAAAAAACTTAGCGACGAAAGAAAAATATAGGAATAAAGGCTATGCAAAGAAACTATTAAAATCTCTTTGCGAAAATTATAAACAAAAATTTGATAAGATGATAGTCGGAACTACAGAAAATAACATACCATTTTATGTGAAGCAAGGTTTTGATAAATATGAAAAGACAATAAAAAATTTTTTTGTAGATAATTATGATGAAGAAATATGGGACGGAGATTTACTTTGCACAGACATATTTTATTATTCAAAAGATTTAAAGAAAAAATAAAATATTATAGTTATTGAAATAATATCTAACATATATAAGAAATCTAATAGAAATATTAGATTTTTTATTTTGCCTTCAAAAAGGAAGGAGTAAAAAGAAAATGAAAAAAAATGAAAACAACAAACCAAAAAATAATGAAAAAATTAAAAAAGAAACAGAAAAGATTAAAGAGATTATAAGAAAGGAGACAGGTATTTATATAAAGAAGATGAACTCAAGAAACTTAAAGAAAGAATTTGAACAATTTTATTATATTATGGCATCAAATTATTATGAGTGTTTAACAGCAATAGGGTATTTAGATGAAATAGAAACTGATTGCTTTGCTTGTATAAAAGATGATTACTTATCAGATTTTGTAAGGTCAATGAGTGCTATGATGAATAAAATATTTTGTTTGGGTAATATTAAGAAAAAAGATAAGACCAGGATTAGTAAATATTGTACCTTTA
>CAMGAZ010000051.1 GCA_946008205.1 uncultured Clostridium sp.
GCATTAGAAGATATTGTTGATGTGAAAACATATACAAAGACAATGTTCTCCAAAATAGGATTGAGACCGTCCTGTTATAAGTGTGTTTATCGTGGAAGAAATAAAATGTCAGATTTTACGATTGGAGATTTCTGGCAGATTGGTGACTACTCTAAGCAGATGGATGATGATAGAGGAACGTCTATTGTACAGATCAATACAAGAAAAGGTGAAGATTTTCTGAATGATATTAGTTCGGAAAAGATCAAAAAGGTTCATGTTGAGACATTAGAAAACGATGATTTGAAAAGCAAAATCTATAAAGAAGATTATACTTTTGAAATACCGAGAAATAGATCGCAGTTTTTTGATGATTTTGGGCGAATGTCCTATGATGATTTGATTCAAAAATATTTGCCTGCATCGAGAAAAGACAAAATGGCGACTGCTTTGAAGCCAATTATCCATAAGATGCCATTTTCGCATTTCTTCTTTAGAACAATGAAAAAGGTAAGAATGAATAGGGGAAAAAGAAAGTGAATGATAATCAAAAGACGGTGAAAGTTATACATATGGCACCTCTGGGAAGCGGAGGAATCTCAAAACTTACCGTTACAATCAATGAGTTGATAGCAGATAATATTCAATTTGATTATCTGGTTTTTAGAAATAAAAAAGAATTTTTAGAGGATAAAGCAATTTCTCTTGGCGGAAAAAAACAGGTCATTGATGTTGCGGACATAAAGAATGATTTTCTGAAATTTTTTATCAAAATGAAAGCTATGGTCAACCTGTTCAAACAGGAGCAATATGATGTTGTTCATGTGGATGCTTCAACACCATATGATGTCATGGTAGCGATTGCAGCTAAAATAGCTGGCGTTCCAACGATTGTCATGCACTCGCATAATGATAATTTTCAAAGTCAAAAGCCGTTAAGAGATGCTTTTATCCCAATTTATAAGTTGCTGATGAAAGCAGTTGTAACGGATTATTTTACAATTTCAGAAAAGTCAGCAAAATTCATGTTCCCTAAATCTGTGTACGAAAGCGGAAACTATACCTTGGTAAAGAATGGTATTGATGTTGAACAGTATGCTTACAATAAAGAAGCTAGAAACAGAATCCGGGAAAAACTTGGTATACAGGATAAGATTGTAGTAGGTCATGTAGGGCGTTTTGTTTATCAGAAGAACCATGATTTTATTCTGGAAGCATTTGCGGAATTTCACAAACGCTGTATGAATAGCGTGCTGTTACTTGTGGGAGAAGGTGAACTTCTTCAAAGCATTCAAGACAAAGCAAAAAATATGGGAATTGCGGATTCTGTGATCTTCTATGGCGTGACATATGATATTCCTGGCGTATTGCAGGCAATGGATATGTTTATATTCCCATCGAGATTTGAAGGTCTTGGAATCGTTGCAATAGAAGCACAAGCTGCTGGATTGCCTACGATTTGTGCAGACACCATTGTTGATGAAGTTGATATTACACCGAAGTTTATTCGTGTACATGGATGGAATTTAAATAATTGGGCAGATCAAATGATGAAAGTTGTGCCAGATTGTGATAAACGTTCGGATTGCAGAGCAGAAGTAATAGATGCAGGATATGACATTAGAACAACTGTTAAACAGTTAGAACAGTTCTATAATAATTCTGCAAGTCAGAGAAAGGGAAAATAACTAATGGGGAGACGCTTAACTCTACCAAAGCCAAAAACATATGCTCAGTATGGAATAATAATACTTGTCTTAAAAGTATTTCTGTCTTATACCGTGTTTGATAATATGATTCCATACTCGGATACCTTGCTGTCGTTGCTTGCAGTTTTGTTTTTAGGCTTAAGCATCTTAAATAAGGGATATACAATAAAGATGCTTTTTGTCTACGGGATAGTGGCACTATTGGGATTATATAGTTCTTATTGTGTTGGCAACGTGATGCTTTTCACAACGATTTTGACAATCCTCGCTATTTATAATGAAAATAGAATAATTTTTTTCTTATATAAGTATGAGGTTACAGTGTTTGTTGCTTTATCGGTTTTGTCAATGGTAACAGGAAATGTAAAAAGATATGTTGATGAAGGCATGAGTCTTTACCTTGATTTTGGATTTTCACATCCGAATGTTGCGGCAGCTATGCTATTCAATATAATGATAATGTGGATTTGGTTATCGTATGATGAATTGAAACCGCAGATATATTTGAAATTGGGAATATTTTCTTTTGCCGTATATTTCTTTACAGGAGCAAGAACAATTCTTATTGTTGGACTAATTACAATCTTTCTTGTGATGATTTCTAAAAGCGAGAAAAAGTGGATTAACGAGGTACTAGCAGTTGTTTCTGGATGGATAGCTCCAGTTTTATCTCTTGTGTTTTGGTATACAACGGTGAATTACCAATCTAGCGGATCTATTATAAAAATAATTGATACGTTTATGACGGGACGACTTAAATTAGGAGCGTATGCGTATGAACATTATGGATTTACGCTTTTTGGTCAGATTGTTGAGAAGGGAACAAGATTTGGATACGATGCATTATGGAACATGAGCAAGTTTTCTACATTTGATAATCTATACACTAAGCTGATGATAAATAATGGCATTATATGGCTTATCATAATAGCGGTGTCATTTTTTTGTCTTTCAAGACGAAAAAATAATATTATGAATTGCATGATAATTGTTTGGGCAATTTACGGAATATCAGAAGGACACGGTTTGAATGGATATTTATGCTTTCCGATTCTTTTCTTAACGCTGCTTCTTGGAGAAGATTGAATAAAGAGAAAAATTATATAGTTCCAGAATAATGATGAAAATGTAACAAAACTGGAACTTGTATGGGAATTGCAAGGGGTGACATATACAAATGAAGAACTGGCTATCATTTATTATACCAGTTTATAATGGCGAGAAATATATAACACAAGCTGTCGAGAGTATATTGAATCAAGCAGAGACTGGGATTGAAATTGTAATTGTAGATGATGGCTCAACAGACGATAGTTATTTGCTTTGCAAGGGACTTGCAGATAAATATAATTCAATTAAATTGATTCGCTCAGAGAATAAAGGGGTGTCTCATGCAAGAAATTTAGGAATTAGCAAAGCAGACGCGGAATGGATTTTTTTTCTGGATGCGGATGATTATCTGTTAGAATCAGCAGTATCTGAAATGAAAAAACTCTCGACAGTAAAGGAAGATATAGTCGTCTTTAACTATAAAAGAAATTCCAATAAAGCGGGATTTAACGAGAAAAAGAAATCTATAACGAATAGTGAAGCTATCAATGTGTTGTTAGATTTTGCGGGATATAGGATGTTGCTTCCAACCGGTATGGGAGAAAAGTATTCGGTCTTTACATCATGCTGGGCAAAAATGTACAGAAAATCTGTAATAGATACAAATGAGATCCGGTTCCAGGAATCGCTAACTCTGAGTGAAGATATGTGCTTTAATTTGATGTACTTTAAGAAAATACAGAATGTTCTTATTGTCAACAAAGAAGTATATAACTACTCGGATAATCCAGAATCAGTCACACATTCTTTTTCGGAAAAGAAATTCCTTGGAAGAAAAGAACTTATAGTATATTTGGATGGAGTACATGATATTCCGAAAGAGTGTGAAAAGGCAAAGCAGAAGTATATTGTTTTGACAGCAATACAACTCGCAGATAAAATAGCTACAACAAAGAATAAGAAATTAAAAAAGGCATATATTTCGTTTTTAGAGATGGAATATGTTCAAAAAGGCATATTAAATGAAGTTGATAGGTGCTTATCTATCGGAAAAAAACAGAATGCTTATTTGAATTTCCAGTATTGGTTGCTCCGGCATAAATTATATGGTGTGATGTTGCCAGTTGGATATATATATGCGCGAATAAGAGGATAATATGAAGATTGCAATAACTACATTTCACAGAGCATATAATTATGGGGCGGTATTGCAGTGCTATGCACTGTACTATTCATTGAAAGAATTGGGTCATGAGTGCTATGTTTTAGATTATTGGCCTAAATATTTTTATAATCAATATTATGTTCATGCTGATTTTTCAATTATGCATCCACCGATTAAAACGTGGATCAATCACTTGAGAGTAAAAAAAGTCCTGGGTGAAAGAAACAAAGGCTTTGAAAAGTTTCTGGAAGAACATATAGAATTGCTTCCAGTTGATATAAATGATGGGCAAATTTTCGTAAAAAATAACAAGTTTGACTTGTATGTTACTGGAAGCGACCAAGTATGGAATGATAGATGCGCCAGATTTGATCAGAATTATTTTTTGGATTTTCCAAGTGCAAAAGAAGGTAGTCGAGCTTCTTATGCAGCAAGTTTTGGACTTAAAAAAATTCCCGAAAATCTAAGAGAAGAATATAAGAACCGCTTAAGCGGCTTTGAGGCATACTCAGTAAGAGAAACCGACGGAAAAAACATTCTGGAAGATTTGCTAGGAGTAACTGCTTCTGTAAATTGTGACCCAACTCTTTTGCTGAGTCGGTATGAGTGGAATGATGTTGCTTCTAATGATATTATAGATTTATATGACCCATATGTTTTAGTCTATTATGTTACAAAGACAAATGAATTGCAGAAGCAGGCATATACTTATGCCAAGAAAAATGGCTATAAGCTTGTTATCCTTCCGTGCAATATGGGCATAGATGTGTTGACTGGAAAAAATGATAAATCGCTTGATGCAGAACTTAAGTTGAATGCTTCGCCAGTGGATTTTTTGAGCTTATTTAAGAATGCAAGCTATGTTTTTACAAATTCCTTTCATGGGACGGTTTTCAGTTTACTGTACCATAAGCAGTTTTATTCACAAGTCAAACTTGAAGGCAACAAACAAAATAGTAGAGCATTGAATTTGCTGAATCAAGTAGGATTGATACCGAAAAATTTTGATAACGATGCTTTTAGCACCGATATGAATACAGATTGGAAATTGGTTGATAGTAATATTGCAACGATGAGAAGAGAGGGACTGAATTATCTTTCGACCATTACAAAATCGAAGGGTGTAGAATAAGATGAGTAGACAAAAAGACTTAGCAAGAAATACAGCGATACTCACAGTAGGTAAAGTCTGTACACAATGTATCAGCTTTTTTTTACTGCCACTATATACAGCAATCCTATCGGCAGAGGACTATGGTACGTTCGACCTATTTGTAACGTATGCAACTTTGTTATTGCCTCTTATCAACTGGCAGTTGGATCAAGGACTTTTCCGCTTTATGTTGGACTATCGCGGCAATAAAGACGAGCAAAAAAAGCTCTTTTCGACATTGTTGTTATCAAGTACAGTGCAAAACATCATTTATGTTGTGCTTTTTATTTGCATAGAGCCGTTCTTAAAGATTGAAAATGCTTATTTCCTCTTACTGTATGTTGTTTTACAGGTCTATAATGCACTGTTTTTGCAGTTTGTGAGAGGACTGGGATATAGTATTAAATATACGATTGCTTCGTTTATTTCGGCATCGGCAACAACTGTCTTAAATGTTATCGCGCTTGTTTTTTTAAGAATGGGCTTGCAAGGTTTGTTTGTGTCCACACTTACAGCGCAACTTTTAACACTGGTTTACTTGGTAATATCTTCAAGATCATGGGAGTATTTTTCGCTGAAAAATGCTCGAATTGGAACTTTCAAAAGAGTTGGCACATATTCCATTCCACTTATCCCCAATAACTTGGCGTGGAGGGTAGTAAATGCATCAGACCGAACGATTATATCCCATTTTCTTGGAACAGCCGCAAATGGAATTTATTCTGTGGCGAATAAATTCCCGAATGTGTTTATCAATTTTTATAACATTCTGAATTTATCTTGGACGGAAACAGTATCACTTCATTATAATGATGAAGATAGAGACGAGTTTCTTACAGACACAATGACATCTCTGGTGAAATTGTTTGTGGCAGCTTGTTTGGGAATTGTAGCTTGTATGCCATTTGTGTTCCCAATTATGGTCAATGCAAAATATAGTGCAGCGTATAATCAAATTTTGATTCTGATGTATGCAATGCTTTTTCGTGTTTTGGTTGGCCTGTATAGTTGCGTCTATGTTGCACAAAAAAATGCTAAAAAAATTGCATACACGTCAATCTCAGCAGCCATTATCAACATAACAGTTGATTTGCTCTTGATTAACAAAATTCAAGTGTTTGCGGCATCTCTTTCAACGCTGATTGCCTTCCTCTCAATGTTTATTGTTCGATATATTGATGTGAATAAAGCTGTCCATATGAGAATAAAAAAGCCGATTGCTATTGGAAGTATTATTGCAAAAACAAGGTGATTAAGTTTGTAGCCCTTTGCATTACTGCGCTTTATGCGGTCGTGACGAATATGGATATGCTGAAATCGGGTGTGAATCTAGTAAAGAGTCGCCTTGGAAAATAGGACTTGAAACGGTATAAGTCGGGGAGGATAATCTTGAGAGCAGAGCAGAGCAGAGCAGAGCAGAGCAGAGCAGAGCAGAGCAGATACTATTGACATTCTGAAAGCAATATGCGCTTTCTTAATTGTTTGTATTCATGTTCCGTTTCCGGGAAGAGTCGGTGCATATTTTACGGCACTGACCAGAATAGCAGTTCCTGTTTTCTTTATGATTACAGGGTACTTTTATTCAGATACCGTTGCACGGTATAAGGAAAAGCAGCAAATCAAAAAGATATTTTGCTTGGTTATAAAAGCAAATATACTTTTCTTTGTTTGGAATGTTATACTCGATATTCTCAGAAGAGACAGCATAATATCCTATGTGCGGGCAGTTTTTACGGGAAAAAATCTGCTAAAGTTCTTTCTTCTTAATGAATCTCCGTTGGCAGGGCATCTTTGGTATCTAGGAGCAATTCTTTATGTGCTGGTGATTGTTTTGCTGGCGGATAAGTTTAACTGCCGAAAGACATTATACTATTTAACTCCGGTATTGCTCATCGCAGACTTGATATTTGGAAAGTATTCGCTGCTCATTTTCCATCAGGAGTTTCCGTACATACTGGTCAGAAATTTCCTATGTGTAGGAATACCGTATTTTTGTATTGGAAACCTCATTAGAGAAAAACGATGCTCTAAAAAATGGAATAGTAAAATACTTCAGGTACTGATTGTAGTTTTTACAATAACCAGTCTTGCAGAAAGATTTGTTTTGGTGAGTGCTGGATTGAATGCAACAAGAGATCATTACCTGAGTACGACTTTCTTGGCAATCTGTCTCTTTGTGTATGCTCTCAAGATCAATTGGCATAATAAGGAATTGACTGTAATTGGAAGAAAATATTCCACATGGCTTTATATTATTCATCCGATTTTTATTACGGTCTTTTCAATCGTAACTGGTAAACTCGGCATAAAATCGATTTACAGATGCGTTGCACCGATTGTGGTTTATTGTGCAACACTTGTATTTCTTATCATTCTACAAAAGGTCAAGATGGCGATAAAAAGCAAATAATACACAGGAGGAACAGCTTATGGTGGATTTGATAGACACAATAGTATACGCAGGAAGGTTAAAAGACAAATCTGCCTTGATGAGCAGTTCCTCCGGTGGCGCATTTACTGCACTCTCGGATTTCTTCCTGAAAAATGGCAATGCTGTGGTGGCAGCAATTTATAATTACGAGAATCATACTGCAGAGTTCCAGATGATTTTTGATGAGGTGCAGCGTGACAAAGCAAAAGGGTCAAAATATATGCAGAGCAAGCCCGGTGATATTTACCGGGAAGCCTATCGCTGGCTGATGGAGAATCCGGAGAAGGAATTGCTTTTTATTGGCATGGGGTGTCAGGCTGATGGATTTCGGAAGTTCAGCGAAATAAAAGGAATCCGTGACCGAGTGTACATAATAGACATTATCTGTCATGGTTCTCCAAGTCCCAAATTGTGGAGAGAATATGCAGAATCAATCCAGAAGAAGGAAGGAAAGATAACTTATCTTTCCTTCAAAGACAAGCGCAACGGTTGGAAATCTCCAACAGCTTATGTGAAAGTCAATGGAGAAGAGAAGCCGATTAAAGATTATGTAAAGGTGTTTTACAATCGGTGTGCGTTGCGGCCGTCCTGCTATGAATGTCCTTATGCTACAACAGAACGCAAAACGGATATGACCATTGGAGATTTTTGGCATATTGAGGAGACTATTCCGGACTTCTATGACTCTGATGGCAATTCGCTATTCTTGATTCATACAAATCGAGGAGAGGAACTGTTTGAAAAAATTCAGGGAGATTTGGATTATAGATTAAGCAATACAACGCAATGTTGGCAGGCGAACCTTGAAGCGCCGACCAAGAAGTCTGAGCGAAGAGAAGAGTTCTGGAATGATTATCAAAGGAAAGAAATTGATTTCGTTATGAAGAAATATGGAACAGTTCCAATGAAAACAAAAATAAAGAATAAACTCCTCAGAATTATCGGGGGGGTACACAGAAAGTAGTACCTGTTATGCTGATTACTCCGAAAGGAGCGCCGCATAATGAACTGGCATCAGCCTAAAGGATATTCAATATCA
>CAMGAZ010000052.1 GCA_946008205.1 uncultured Clostridium sp.
GTCTTTGAATATTTCTGATACTTCAAATTCTACTACAGATTTAAAGATAATCTATAATTATTTAAAAACTTTGTTATCTACATTGCCTAATGAAGTATCTATACAAGAATTTAATGGAAATAAAAAAGATTACTTTATAAGTATTGATAGAAACAAAACAAATGCTTTATCAATCAATTTTTCCTTAGATGATTTTTATTATACTAAAGAATCTACAGAACAATTTAAGTGTTATAGAGATAATGTTTTAAAGCTTGTTTTAAATTATGTGAGCAAAATAAAAGATAGAATACATAATATAGATACTAAGCTAAAAGAATGTGATAGAATGGATTTGTATAAATTGTATGGAGAACTAATAACATCTAATTTATATAGAATACCAGATTATCCTCAAACCGAAATCACTTTAGAAAACTACTATGATAATAATAATCCTATTACAATTCCTTTGAATAACACTATTTCTCCTTCGAAAAATGCTAAAATGTTTTTTAAGAAGTACAGAAAATTGCAAAATACAGTCTCAATAGTTTCAAAACAAAGAGAATTGGCTGAAGCTGAATTGACGTATTTAGATAGTATTGTATATGAAATTAGCGAAGCTAAGACTGTAGCTGATATTGACAATATATATTCAGAGATTTGTGATAACTTGTTATATGATAAAAATGCTAATACTGTAAATAATCATGTATATAACATAAAAGAGTCTAATAAAGCTAAAAAAACTCAGAGTAAAGAGAACTCTAGCATTCAACCAGAGAAATGTTTAGTTGACGGCTATACTGTATTTGTTGGAAAAAACAATAAGCAAAATGATTATTTAACTTGTAAAATAGCACAGAATTCTGATATTTGGTTCCATACAAAAGATATCCATGGTAGCCACGTTGTTTTGAAATTAGATAATGAGCCAATAAATTCTAATAAGCTAGACATTTCAAAGACTACAGTTTCAAGTTCCGTCCTATATAAGTGTGCATCTCTTGCGGCATATTATAGCAAGGCAAGAATGTCGCAGAATGTTCCTGTTGATTACACTTATATAAAATATGTGAAAAAGCCTAATGGTGCAAAACCCGGAATGGTGATTTATACAAATAATAAGACTTTATATGTTAATCCACAAAAATAATTAGAAGTGAGCCTAAAGAGGTTCACTTCTTTCACATTTCTTCATTTTTTATCTTCTTCCGGTGGATTGACCATATTTTGTATGTCTGGATCATCTCTTAGTTCTGGTACTATAAAATCAAATGCTCGTTTATCTTGCTTAATAGCTTCTATAGCTATTGTTTTATCTTCTCTTAAACGTTTACTTGCATATTTTAATATTAGTCCTTTATTTTTTACCGCTTCTGAAACGACATCATAATCGTCTCTTAACTCTTTACTCACATAATATAATATTTGTCCATCTGTTTTTGCTGCTTTTATCGCTAGTTCTTTATCTGCCTTTAACCTTTCACTAGCATAGCAAAGAACCCATCCTTTCTTTTCAACAGCCTGTATTAAAATATCTCTATCATCCTTTAATCTAGTAGATGCAAATTCTAATGCTCCGCCATCTTTAGTAACTGCTTTCATTACAAGTTCTTTGTCATCTTTTAGTTCATCCGATGCTCCATCTAGTAATAGTCCATCTTCCTCTATAGCTTTTAATATATACTCTCTATCATTACAATGTTCTACTACGCCCTCTAAAGTATACATTTTAATCCCTTCTTTTCACTGTTAAAATAAATTTATAAAAGTTAAAATTCATTATCGTATCTTCACATACGCTACGTGTGTCCGTTATTGCTCTTGCTTAACATACATTCTCATAGTTTATGCTCTTCTGACTCTCCTATTTTATATTCTATATTTTCCATATAGGGGAAAATCTCTTTCAGCCTTTTATGAGTAATTATAGACAATCTAGGCAAAGGGTTCTTTGGATTTTCCGTTAACAACTGTTGTGTATAACTGTTTTCTGATGTTTTAAATAGCTGATATCTATTTCGTACATATGTGTAAAAAATAATGTAGCCATCATCAAGTTCTCTATTCATTCTTTCAAAAGTATATTTTCCATCCATTTTAATATTTAATCTCCAATCAAATTTATATTAACATCGTTTTTTATCTTTTTAATAGCAATTTGTGTGCTATATCATACATTTTATAGCATTATGGCATGTACCCATGAGGGACAGGTGGGACCATTGAGAACCGTCCCTAGTGGGTCATTTCGTTGAATTGCTGTTCTGTAATTATTGGTATTCCTAGGTCTTGGGCTTTTGTTAGCTTGGAGCCTGCTTCTTCTCCAGCTAGTACGTAGTTTGTTTTCTTTGATACTGAGCCTGAAACTTTTCCTCCAAATTTTTCTATTATTTCTGATGCTTGGTCTCTTGTATAGTTTTCTAGAGTTCCTGTTAATACAAAAGTTTTTCCTGCAAATCTTTCATCATATTTTCCTTCGTCTTCATTTTTCAGTACCTTTGTATTTACTCCTGCTTCTTTTAGTCTTTTTATTAAATCTATAGTTTGTCCTTGTCTGAAGAATTCATATATGCTTTCAGCAGTTATGCTTCCTACGTCTTCTATCATACTTAATTCTTCAAAGCTTGCTTTTGCTATATCATCTATTGATTTATATCTTTTTGTTAATCCCTTTGCAGATTTTGTTCCTATGTGTCTTATTCCTAAAGCTGTTATCAGTTTATATAAATCATTATTTTTGCTTACATTTATTGCATCGATTAAGTTTTGTGCGAATTTTCTTCCGTTTTTCTTTAATGAAGCTACTTCATCAACTGTTAATGTGTATATGTCTGCTATATTTTTTATTAGTCCTTTGTCTACTAATTGCTCAATTATTTTTATTCCTAGCCCATCTATGTCCATTCCTTCTTTTGATACGAAGTGTGCAAGGTTTCTTAATATTTTTGCACTACACTCTATTCCTACGCAACGAGCTACTGCTTCGCCTTCTTCTCTTACAACGGGCGCACCACATACAGGGCAAACTTTTGGCATTACAAATTCTTTCTCTTCTCCGGTTCTTTTACTCTTTATAACATCAACTACTTCTGGAATTACGTCTCCCTGTTTTTGTATTACTACTGTATCACCTATCATTAGTCCTTTTTCTTTTATAAAGTCCTCATTGTGAAGAGTTGTTTTCGAAATGGTTGATCCTGCGACTTTTACTGGCTCTAATATAGCCGTTGGCGTTATTGCTCCAGTTCTTCCAACTTGACATACTATATCTAATAATTTTGTTTCTTTTTTCTCAGGTGGATATTTATAAGCAATAGCCCACTTTGGTACTTTATATGTTGTTCCTAAAATTTCCCTTAATCTTAAATTATCTACTTTAACAACTGCTCCGTCAATTCCAAATGATAGTTTCTCTCTCTCTTCTCCTATTTTTTTGATTGCTTCTATTGCCTCATCTATTGTACTACATAAAGTTCTTACTGGAACCACATTAAACCCTAAATCTGATAATTTGTTTAGCTCAGTAAAATGTGAATTTTCCGCATCAAATGTGTCCTCATCATATTTTTGTACATTAAATATAAATATATCTAATGGTCTTGATGCTGTTATTTTAGAGTCTAATTGACGAAGTGAGCCTGCTGCTGCATTTCTTGCATTTGCAAATAATGGTTCATCTAGTATTTCTCTTTCTTCGTTCATCTTTTCAAATTCTTTTGTTCCAATAAATACTTCTCCACGTACTGTAATGTTAATTTTCTCTTTTAATTCTTTTGGAATATGTTTTATTGTTTTTAAGTTATCTGTAACATCTTCTCCAATTAGTCCATTTCCTCTAGTAGCTCCTTGTACTAGTAGCCCATCTTCATACTTTAACGCTGAAGAAAGCCCATCAATTTTAGTTTCAACTACATATTTTAACTCTTCATTATTTTCTTCAGCTACTTTCCTTACTCTTTCATCAAATTCTCGTAACTCTTCAAAAGAAAAAATATCTTGTAAACTTTGCAATGGAACCTCGTGAGTTACTTGTTTAAATCCCTCTTTTACATGTCCTCCAACTTTTTGCGTTAGCGAATCACTCGTAATAAGCTCTGGAAATTGTTTTTCCAAAGCTTTTAATTTATTCATCATCATGTCATAGTCATAGTCTGATATTGCTGGACTATCCATGTCATAATATAATTTTGCATAATATTCTAATTTTTCACGTAGATTTTTAACTTCTACTTTAGCTTCTTCTAAATTCATAATTTATCCTTCTTTTCGTAATTAGCAGTCTTTTAATAAATCTTTCCCGCCTTTTAGATACTCATATCCAGAGAATACTGTTGCTATAACAGAAATCGTTATCAATATACTTGCAATTATATTCATTATAAAATCACCAGTACTCATATATGTAAGAGCACTATTTACAAGCATTTCCTCTTCTGTCTTTGCTCTTAATACAAATGCAAAGTATGGATGATTTGTTAAGAACATACATATTATACCCAACATTTGTGTAACTGTTTTTAATTTTCCCCAAATGTTCGCAGCTATTACTTTTCCTTCACTTTGTACTGCAATTAATCTATAACCAGATACTACAAATTCTCTAAATATTACTATAATAGGAATCCATGCAGGCAATCTGCCCATTTCAACTAAAAGAATCATGGCAGTTACTACTAATATCTTATCTGCAATTGGATCTAGGAATTTTCCGAATGTAGTTACCTGATTGTTTTTTCTTGCAAGATAGCCATCTAGTTTATCTGTTATTGATGCTATTATAAATATTAAATTTAATATCCACATTGTAGTTGGTATTCCAAGAAAACTGCCTGGTATATCAAAAAACGATACTATAACCATTATTGGTACTAATATTATTCTAAATAAAGTTAATTTGTTTGGTAAATTCATTTTTTATCTCCTTACTTTTAATTGTTGTTAACATTATATACAATATCAACAAAAAAATAAAGAGAATTTTTTAATTCTCTTTATTTTAATCAATATAATCATTTTGAATCTTTTTTAGTAACATATTTTCTATTCTATTAATATCTTATTATATAGAAATATCTATACAGAAAGGACTGAAATTGATTATGAACCCTATTTTATATGTTATAAGACCTGGTGATACATTGTTTAACTTGGCTAACAGGTTTGGCGTAACTGTTCAAGACATAATAAATTCCAATTTAGCTTTAGACCCATACAACTTACGTGTTGGTCAACAAATATATATCTACCCGAAACTACCATCTAATTTTTGGTGGAGTGTTCGTCAGGTCGATTTATTAAAAAGAATGAATTTAGCCTGGGAACAGTATATCATGTGGACTCGTATGCTTTTAATTAGTATTGCAGATAATTTAAAGGATTTAAATGCAACTGAAAAACGTTTATTGCAAAACCCTAAAGATATTGCAGATATTTTTAGAAGATACTATGGTAATTCTTTTGCTAATAGAATAGAAAATTTACTTACAGAGCATCTAAAAATTGGTAAAGATTTAATTGTTGCCTTAAAAAATAACAATCAGAATTTGGTAAAGGAATTGTCTGATAAATGGTATAAAAATGCAGATGATATGTCAGAAGCTTTTAGTAGCGTTAATCCTTTTTATTCAAAAGAAAAAGTTAGAGATATGTTATATGACCATTTAGAACTAACAACAGACGAGGTAACTGCACGCTTAAGAAAAGATTATTCTGCTGATATAGTTGCCTTTGATAAAGTACAACAAGAGGTATTAAAAATGTCACAATATTTTGTGGAAGGAATATTTAAACAGTTTTCTAACCTATTTTAATGAAAAAAATAAAGGAGATGCTTACCATTTCCTTTAATTTTTTATTATTGAATTCCATATTTCTTTTTGAATTTATCTGCTCTACCACCTGTTGTTTCTCTCTTTAAGTTTCCTGTCCAGAATGGATGGCATTTTGAGCAAACATCAACTTTAATATCTTGCTTTGTTGATCCTGCTTTTATAACATTACCACATGCACATGTGATTGTTGTTTCTGCATAATTTGGATGTATTCCTTCTTTCATTGTATTCACCTCTCCCTTTTTTTATAAAAACTGCTAAATATTATAATAACATAATTTTATTATATTTTCAAGTATTTATTTATTATTTTTACTTTATATTGAATTTTCTTCGTTTACTTTTTGCTCTTCCATATATTGCGCAGCACTTTCAAGTTCCTCTTTTAAAGCGTATCTCTTTACAATTTTTGATACTACATTAAATAAGCATGCAATTATTAGAATAACAAGCAATAATTTTTTCCAAATTTTAGCCATTTTATTTTTCTCCTAAATGAAAACTATACTAATATTATACTATATTTATGATTTTTGTCAACTAGTATATATATTAAAAAATTGACCATACTATTAAGAGAGGTGTATTTTATGTATAAAAAGAATAAAAATCATTTATATATTTACATTATTGTTTTTATCGTTATTATAGTTGCTTTATTGTTTTTTATTTTTAAAGACAAATTACTTATTAAAAATGATAATTCTTCCAACGAGATGAATAATAATGTAGCAAGATTAGCTCAAGACTCTAATGTACTTGGTAATAATGAAAAGTTGAATGAGGTAAATAATAAAGTAGAAAATATTTTAACCAATTCTTCTCAACCCCCTAAAGAAGAAGAGATTGCATCTTATTCCACTAAGCTTAGTGGAAGCACCGAAAATCGATTAACAAATATAAGAATCACATGTAAAAAGTTAAATGGAATTACTGTAAATAATAATGATACTTTTTCTTTTTGTAAGTCTACTGGTCCTTCCACAGCTGAGGAGGGTTACAAAGAAGCTACTGTCTTCTTAAACGGAAAAAAAGTTCAAGCTTTGGGTGGAGGCAATTGTCAAATTAGCAGTACTTTATATAATGCTGTTCTCACTGTTCCAGATTTTAAAGTTGTTGAACGCCATGAGCACGGCAGAGACGTTTCTTATGTTCCTGATGGAAAGGACGCAGCAGTTTCTTATGGTTCTATTGATTTTAAGTTTAAGAATAATACGGGCAATAATATAAAATTGTATTTTAGTACTGATGATGTTACTCTTAGCATCAGAATTGTAAAGTTAGTCTAAATATTGCATATTTTCTCCCCACTGGAATATTATTTATTAATATTTGGCGAGGAGGATTTTTTATGTATCTTTATCAAAGCAAGGCTAATTTCAAATGCGTTCTATATAAATTTCTAATAATTTTTCTTTGTTTTTTTATACTCTTTTTTTACGACTGTTATTCTTTGGCGACTACTGCTGATACGGCATATGTATGGTCTAATCAATCACAAAAGCTTAATACAGTTGAAACTAGTTCCAGCATATTAAATTCATCATCGGAGACAGTTACTGATAATTCTTTGGGGTTAGATTGTGGTGCTGCTTGTTTGATTGAACAGAATAGTGGATTAGTAATATATGATTACAATATGCATGAACAGTTGCGACCTGCAAGTGTTACAAAGATAATGAGCTTGCTTTTAATTATGGAAGCTTTAGATTCTGAAAGGATTAGCCTTACAGATAGAATTCCTTGTACCGAAGATGCTGCTGCAATGGGCGGCTCTCAAATCTGGTTAGATGTAAGAGAGACATTGTCTGTTGATGAAATGCTAAAGGCTATATGCGTTGTATCTGCTAATGATTGTGTTGTTGCAATGGCTGACTATTTAGAGGGTAGTCAGGAAGCTTTTGTAAAAAAAATGAATCAAAGGGCTACAGAATTGGGAATGAACGATACCTGTTTTAAAAATTGCCATGGCATTGATGAAGATGGGCATGTTACATCCGCATATGATATTGCAATAATGTCTCGAGAACTATTAGTAAATCATCCCTCAATTATTAAGTATACTACAATTTGGATGGATTCTTTAAGAGATGGAAAGTCTAGTCTAGTAAATACCAATAAATTGGTAAGAAATTATAACGGTTGTACAGGTTTAAAGACTGGTTCTACTTCTCTTGCCCTTTACAATCTTTCTGCTTCTGCTACTAGAAACAATCTATCTTTAATCGGTGTAATACTTAAAGCTCCTAATACAAAAATTAGATTTGCTAATGCTCAAAAACTTTTAGATTACGGTTTTAGCAATTATTCTGTAAAATCTTTTGGAAAAAAGGGTGATATCATAAAGCGTGTAAGAGTAACAAAGGGCACTTTGAAAAATGTAGAGGCTGTTTTAGAATCTGATGCCGATATACTTATTTCTAATGGAAGTAATAGCGAAATAACGCAAGAACTCTTATTAGATGACGTAGTATCTGCACCAATTTTAGATAAACAAAAATTGGGAGAAATTAGATTTAGTATAAATGGAAATGTTGTTTCTTCTGTAAATTTAATAGCAAATGAAAAAGTAGATAAATTAAGTTTTATAAGCATTACCAAATTAATTTTATTTAAGTGGTTGAATTTGTGT
>CAMGAZ010000053.1 GCA_946008205.1 uncultured Clostridium sp.
GTCACCGATATGAAAATCGCTGATAACGCATCAATAGATGATAACACCCATGGAGACGGTGAAATCCCTCCCCGCACCGGGCTTACCCCCGATGCCCTCCCCGAAGTTCAAGAGCCAGCCAAGGCTGAGAACTTACAAAGTGGGGTGTCCACCAACAATGTGCCGTCAGGTAAGGTCCTTAAAACTATCAAGCGGAAACCGAAGAATGTTCCTCATTGGTATGCTCTACGTGTCACCTACGGACGCGAAAAGAAGGCATACGATTATTTGGTTGGAAAGGATGTAGAGGCCTACTATCCGACAATCAAGACCGTCAAGGAAGTTGACGGCAAGCGAAAGACCGTTGAAGAATCTCGTCTTCCCAATATTTTCTTTGCACGTGGAACGGAAGAAGAGATAAAGTCATTTGTTTACGACAACGTAAACCTCCCCCACCTCCGTTTTTATTATCGTCATACTCACGAAGGAGCAAGACTTATCAAAGAACCTCTCATCGTACCAGATTACCAAATAGAGGGTCTGAAGATTATCTGTGCTTCAGAAGCTGAGGATGTCATCATTGTACCACCTGAGATTCAGAAATTTCAGGCAGGTCAGACTGTGCGCGTTATCGATGGAGTGTTTAAGGGAGTTGTAGGGAAAGTTGCACGGTATCATGGACAGCAAAGGGTCGCCATCATCATCGAGGGCCTACCGACCATAGCGTCCGCATACGTTCCAAGCGCGTTTTTAGAAAGAATAGATTATTAGCTTCGATATGAAACATTTTGTAATTAAAAAAGAACATTATCTTGCAAATTATGTGTTTGCGGAGAAAAGGAAAGGTTCGTTAAAATATTTATCAAAGGTGTTAATTCTATTATTGACACTTTTTACTTTTAACTGTTTGTATGCTGATCCTATCTTTGTAGAGCTTAATACAAACAAAACAAAAGAGAATGTATCGGTAAATGATAGTATTACTGGTCTTTTAACAAAACACGTAATTATAGCATTTGATGATTTCGTTTTGAAGCAATTCAGTAACTACTTATTAGAGGGTTCTATAATAAAGTCAAAATTAAGAAGAGCAATGAGTGATTTAGGACTTAGGCACGGTGATTATTATTCACTTGTGAATTTTAGTATTAGTGCATATAATGACGATATTAATGAACTAGTTCGTCCCATAAAAGATTCTAAAGGTAATGAACTTGTTTGGAGACCTTTTAAAAGTATAGAAGATGTCCTTTCACAAAATGAATGGACTAATATGATTGTTTCCCAAGGGCGTGATTATGTTGGTAGAGGTGCTTTTTCACTTCTAACTGGCGCAAAAGCGTATGCGTTAACAACTGTGCCGAGTAAGGATGGCAAAATGGTAAACCGCACCTATTTACTTATGGTTACTGATGACAATTATAATGGCAATGATGATTATAACAAAGAATTTTCTACTTTGTGGTACGAAAATCCAAATTGTAGATTAAGCAAAACGGCATTTACTAGTCATTGTAAAAATGTTAATCTATTTTATAAATTTCTATATAACAAGAAATACAACATTGCTTCATCCGGTGAACGTTCATATGATGTTCACGTATACGATGTAAATCCTCAGTCATATGTTGCACTTCCTTCGGTTGTTAATTACCCGGCCAATTTAGGACTTAGACAAATAAATGATGGTTATCAGCTAAATTTTGAATGTAGTACAGTATCCCAAGACTACATAATAAAAAAAATGCAGGTTATATATATTGATAATAAAAACCAAGAGCATAAAACAGAATTCGCAAATGATACAACAGTGATTATTAATATACCTCATTCTGATATTGGAACGCAAGATTCTTTAAAAGTTTTTTTGCGTGGATGGATACAACAAAACGATAAACTGTATGGAGGATTACTTTTAAGTCCCGATGATTCTTTATCACAAAGACTGAACGTGTCAATCAAATTAGAACTTAAAAATGAGGCACGACTTTTCGGGATTATCCCTATTCCGTCTTTACTTTGGTCTTTTACTGATAATACTAATGTTGCAGTTACTGTATGGAGTGTTATATCTATATTACTTCTTATATTATTTATGTGGTGGCTTGTTAGAAAATTAATTTTCGATAACACAACCTATCACCCCAATAACAAGCAAATTAAAATAAAAAGAATAAAATAGTATTGTATGAAAGCTAAAATAATAAAGTCGGAAGAAATTGGCGAGATATTGGTTGATCTCACGAATAAAAATAGAGGGACTGCTGCAATTGGAAAGCAATGGTGTATAGAATTGGAGCCCCCAACAGTAAAGAAACTCTTTCAAAAATTCGGTTTAAAAATAGAGAAGTCTATACAGTTGATATTGACAGATATTAGTGCTCCAGAACTTGTGTGTAAAGAAAATTTAATGAGTGTTATTTTTGATGGACGTGAATACACGGGAGGAACCATTATAAATACAACATTAACCATGTTGAATACACCATTCCAAGTTTTTCTAAATACAAATGCAATAATAGATAGTAAAGAAAAACAGCAGGAAAAAGCAAAAGCTTACCCCGTAACATTTACTATATGTTTGAAAGATTCCGAAAATGACACTATTGTTACGGAACAACCGGTTCGGTATTCTGTTGTTTTTCGTGAAGTTAAAACTGTTCCGGAGGTAAAGATAAATATGTTGAATCCTTCATTGGAATATGATGACAAACTTGGTGAGGTGGAAATTGGAAAACTATCAATAAAGAATGTGTCTCCGTTATATTATTACCCCAATGTTGACATTAATTTGCTTTTTGTAGTTAGGGATCGTGTAACAGGTTTGAAGTGCGATAATATATACATAAAGTTAAATGATGGAGGTAAAGATAAAATTGAGATTGGGAATATGGGTAAATCCCAAGAGAAGATTTTCAGTATTATGGCGAATATGCCACTTATCGGCAATCCAATTAGTCAAGAACATTTCGCTTTTGATATCGTGGCAAGTACCAAATACAATCATGTAGGACAGAGTCGGGCAAAATTTCAGCTACCTGATTGTGAAACTTCGTTTATAGTATCAAGAAATACAACAAAGCCGCAACTCAAAGTCGAAATGAATTGTGACAGTGATGGGAATTGGATATATTTGCATAGCGACAAGAATTTTGTTTATGATCTGCCGTGCGTTAGTTATTCCCTTGAAAGTGAATTATTTTGGCCATGTTTCTCTCTAAAAATATCAAATGTTGCAAAAACAGGCGCACCTGGTGTTGGAGTTGTGATACGTAATTTTAGATGTGTGCCATCTTTGGGTGAATATACTGAAGCACGATTTGCTCGTAGAAAAACAATAGAACAAGTTTTTAAAACAACAGAAAAAGTTCCTGAACTTTTTAAATTGGAACATTCACAAAGTGAGAATATTGAAGTCGGATTTTGTGAGTCTGATATTAAGGGTATTTTCACTCATCATGGAGCCCATCGTGATTATACTTCCGATATTTACTTTGACGTTTCTTTTGAATATTGGGACGATAATGCTAATTTAAATTTGTCACTCCTACCAGAATCCAGAATGAAGTCGTTTGAAATAAAGATTAGGGTTCCTGTTTTTCAAAGTGCAAGTTCACAATGGTTGGGAATTGATTATGGTACATCTGCTATTGTTTGTCGATATGGTAATATTGATATAAATTTGAAGGAGAAGAAGAAAACTCTATTTCCAAATGATGAGGATCATTATGAGGAAGGAACCCCTTATCTGTCTTCAAATGTAATATTGCGTAATAACCGTAATACTTCTGATGGGATAGAAAATTCAGATCTTTTACGAGATTATCCTGCAGACACTAAAGCCCCGGATATCAACAGTTTGGCAGTGACTCTTTCTCCAACCAGTGCTGAGGAAGACCGCAATGTCGACTTTATTCTGCCATGTTTAAAAATGCTTGTTGGCTACGAAAAGATTCCAAATATTGAACAGTATGATGGTTTCTCTTATGAACTGAAAGATGATGATGGCAATATTGTCAGTACCCCTCTTTATGAAGTTGATGAAAATGGCGATGTGATTAGTTCGGAATTATGTAATGTTGATACGGTAATGTGTGAGGCATATAAAGAATTGTTCACATACTATGTAAAGGAGAAGGTTCCAAACATGTTAATGATGAATAATATAGTGTTAACGGTACCTAATACATTTTCACCAAATCATTTTGAACAATTACGAAAACTAATAGATGATAGTTTTACAGGTTATAACATTCGCAATTTGAAATTTATAAGTGAGAGTGATGCTGTTGCGTGTTTCTATCTAAGTCATTGGAGTGATATCAATCATTCCGAGGCTGTAAATCGTACGGATGAAGATATTGAGATTCTTCGTGATTTGGAAAATGTGCTTGTTTTCGATATGGGAGGTGGAACATTGGATATTACCTATCTAACACGACATGGTATAAACAATATAGACGTTCGTGGTCGTATGGGTATAGCAAAAGCGGGTAATTATCTAGATGGTTTGCTGGCACAACTTATAGCTAAGCGTATTCAACAACTTGAAAAGGTTGTAAAACCAGAACTGATTACTGACACAGAAAGGCTCATTGCTGCAAGAAAACTAAAGGATCTTATAAAAAACCAATTAAAACCCAAAATGTCGACAGTTGGAGAAACGATAACCATCAGTCGCAAAGATTTTGGAGACGTTGGTGTTCGTCAAGATTTTATTATTAATGTTAACGATATTATTCAAGAACCAAAGTTTCAAGAGTATGTGAAATCATGTACTGTTGATGTCTTGAGAAATTTTATAACATTCTTTAATTTGTATAATGAGGATGGTCATGTTGCCATAGACACGGTCATTATTTCTGGTCGTTCTTCAAAATTGCCACAAATTAGGCATGCGTTAATTGATGAATTATGGCAAATTATTTCTGGTGGAGAATTTTGTTCTATAGATATGTCATCAGTACTGTCTATAGATAAATCAAAGGACGTTGTTGTTGAGGGGGCATTGTCATATGCGTCTCGAGATAGCCTTATAGTCAGCTCGGATAATATTATGGCAAACTATGGAGTTATTTATTATGATGCGTTTGGTGCTGCTCACTATCAAGAATTACTAAATCCGCGTAAGGATAAACCGATTTCTAAAACTATTAGTGAGGGAATGACTATCAATTCTTATAAAACTCAAGATATAAAGCTTGATTTATCAGGATGTCAGAATCGAATGACGGGAGCTGGTAATAATCGAGAAAAAATGTTAACGCTTGTTCAAACATACTCACTTGACACATTAAGAGATTGGGAAAAAGGGCTAAATGAGTATATAACAATTATGGCAACATACAATATTCCAACTCATATCGATCGTAGTTGTGTAGCACTACATCTTGAAGTTAACAACAAGAATCAGATGCGTTTATTTATGAATAAAGGTTTCAGTCAAGCACTTGCACCTGCTCTTATAGATGTTAATAGTGAACTTAATAAGAGAAGTATGTGGCCAGTAAAGTATAAATAATAATTTGTTTAATTTAAGTCTAATTGCATATATGAAATACTATTTGTTTTTAATCATTACACTATTCGGTGTGAAAAATGCTTTGGCGCAAAGCAACGTGGCAGATAAAAGTAATTGTATCCTTGATTTAAGGAACAATAAGGTTTTGTTAATTGGTAATGATACAATTAAACCGGACAAAAATGACAACATCTTTTCCTTTCCTGTTACCACAGACATAATTATTAATAAGGTAATGTTACCTGACACCGCTAAAACAAGTCATTCTTTTAAAGTTACATTAAATGGGGAACTTGTTGGTAAAGAGACAAAAGACAAGAAATCCCATGATCAAGATATACAGTTATCACGATATAATGTATATACGATTTATTGGGGAAATCTTAATTGGAAAATTTGTTGTACTGACGAATTTACGAAAAAATTCGACCTTGTATTGCTTGATACAACGCAAATCTGTATTAGGACGATAAAAGGAGAAGAAAAACAAGACAGGACTGAGAAGGGAACTTTTGAATTTAATGATACTTTGATAATCAATTCTGTGAGATTCCCAAAAGAAGGCTTTTTGTCAATAGCATGTAATGGCGACACCATTCTGCAAAAGAAAGTTAAGAAAATTGAAGATAATTTTGGCTTGCTTTTAAATAAAGGGAATAAATATGTCTTTACAATTGAAGGAAAGAAATGGATTATAGGCTCTAAAGAAGAAATCAACGATTCTGCTAATGATAGTTCATTGATGTGGGGAATCGTCCTTGGAATAATCATTTCAATTATTTCCTGTGTATTATTCACAATAAGAAAATCAATTAAAAGATTCTTTATTCGTCCCAAAATTGAAACTACCAATTGTGGCGTGCGTTTGTCCTATGAGAGTAAAAGTGGAGACATTTACGTTGGTACTTTTGCATCTCCTGATGGTTTTCACACATTACAAGATGGTCGTTCTGTTTTTGTGGAAAAGAAAACTATAAAGTTGTTTTTCCCTGCAGAGAGTTTGAGGCTTAAGGATTGTGACAATAATGATATAATTATTAACTGCAAAGGAGATAATCCCCAATGTGCGGATTCTGCATACCCTAATGGTGTTTTCTTTATGCCTGATAATACAATTATGTTTGTAGAAAGTTACAGTATAAAGGATATAAAGACAATAGAAACAAAGGAAGCAGAAAGAAAACAAGAATTAGATGTTTCAGATGAATTAGATAGTACTTCAGGTAAGTGGTATTCATAACTGAAAGATTAATAAATTTATCAGCTTTATTCAAGTTAATTGATGAGAGAGGAGTTTAATTCTTATGATGAATTATGCTCGAAATTTGTAACGTTGATATCTTCAATAAAGGGACAAACTCATAATAACACTTCAGAGGTACAACAAAAGAGCGAGGATGATTTTATTAAGGCTTTCATTATGGATATGGAAAAGAAGCCCAACATTCGACTCGCATTTAAAGAAAAAAGAATAACAACAAAATCAGAACTTATCAATGAAATTGATACGCTCTTAATGAAGAGTAAATCAAATGAAGCCTCATACACATTGAAAGAACTTAAATTGATAGCTGAAAAAAAGCAGTTAAACTGCATTGATGGAGAGTTAAAGGATAATGTTTTCAATGTTTATGTAAGACGTTATCTTAGTTTCAAGTTCAATCTTGATTGGAACGAGAATACAATCCTATCAAATGCAATAACAGGAATTACAGTTATAAAATCTACCGATTTAGAAAACAAAGCACTGGAGATAATAGGTAAGTTCGTAGGATTGAAATTTATTGATAAAGATGACTTCTTGGCTGTTTGGAAAAATAAGACGACAGACTGCAAGTCTCCAAATATTGAAGTTGACTCAAAACTGATAAATCGATTGATACATTTAGCTAAAAGTAAAAATAAAACTATTGAAGAGATACTTGGCGAATTGGAGAATCCGCAAACGCCAGTTTCTGATACTCAAGAGGAAATTTTAATTAATGGAAAAAGTCTTGACCAAGTAAAAGAAGATTTAGATAAATATGAAAGAATAAAGTCACTTGCAGAATTGGCAGAATTCGGTTCAGAGGCAAAGGATGTTAAAAGTTATCTCTCTGATTTAGGAAAGAAAGAACTGGTTGAAGCTGTTCAGCAGTCTGTCCTAAATGGTATGAATCTGGAAGAGGTTGAGCCATTCAAAAACCTAAAAAGGATTGTGGAGAAGATGATCAAAGCTGACACTGCAGAAAAAATAGTGAGTGCCGTCGGTGAATTTTCTACAATTGTTGAGGAAATGAGTTCATTAGTGAAAGACAAAAACACTGCATTATCAGATAAGAAAAATGCTATACGAGAAAAGGAGACTGCAAAAACCTTAATAATAAACGAAGTGAAATCTCATTATCAGAATCTTTTCAAAGAAGATTTGTCTTCAGAAGATCCAACCTCTGCAATTGATATACTTATTGGAAAGGTAAAAGAAAAGATTTCAACATTAGAGAAAGATATAGATAAAAAGGAAATTATTAACAAGGAAAAAGATAAAGAAATCCAAGCATTGTGCCAAGACTATTCTAACTTGATGTCAACTGCATTTGAAAAGATAGAAAATGATCTTGTTAGAACTTGTAAAAATGCCAAAACGACAGATGGTCTTGCAACAAAGTTTATTCAGCGTGTGATTAATAATGATGCTTTTGGTGTAGATGGTTTTATGGAGGAGTTAAAGAGCATTATTAATAATCCCACATTCAATCATGAAAAAGTGCAAACATCACTTAAAGAACTATTCCTTGATGCTGTGCAGAATAATAGTTGGATTCAAACTCTTTCTCATATTTATCTATATGTACAAAATCCCCAAGTTGCATCATATTTCACACAGAATAAGATTGATGTTAGATGTATAAATTCATAGTTCATTCTGACTGAACAAATGTTGAGAGCTTTAGGCATT
>CAMGAZ010000054.1 GCA_946008205.1 uncultured Clostridium sp.
TATTGTCATGGGCTGGTTGCATGGTGCTGGTGAGGGTACTTTCTTTGGTCCTCATACTGAAAATGGTCAGCCTGTATTAGTGATTGCTGAAGGAGCAGGCCTTTGGACTAACTGTGTTGCTTGGAAGAGTCCACAACTTGCTCAGCAATATAAGCATAAGAAGTTTAAAGACTTGTATTATCAAGGTGATGAATAGATAGTTATTTATAAAATGAAGCATTCCAGAAAGGGCTGCTTTTTTATTTTTGCTAAAATTTGTAAGCGAGATTATAATAATTGTAATTACGATAATTATAATTACAGTAATTACAATTACTGTAATCTAAATTACTGAAAGGCATAAACAATGAATGAATTTATCGGACGTGAAATTGAATTAAAAAATCTAAATAATATGTATAAAAGCGATAAATTTGAAATGGCAGTTATTTATGGGCGAAGACGTGTAGGAAAAACCTCGCTGATTAAACAATTCATATCAAATAAACCTGCAATTTACGTTCAGGGGGTAGAGGCTACAGCTGAAACTAATTTGCGTTTCTTGTCTAATGCAATTTTAGATTTTGAAGAACCGGAACGAGTTAATAAACATAAAACCTTTTATGATTTTGCGGAAGCATTTGAAGAAGTTCAAGATATTGCAACTCATCAAAACGAAAAAATGCTTTTTGTAATGGATGAATATCCATACTTTGCAGAAGCATCGGCCGAAATTAGTTCAATTTTGCAATACACAATTGATCATATTTATAAAGAAAAAAATAATATTATGTTAATCTTGTGTGGATCATCAATGTCCTTTATGGAGCATCAGGTTCTTGGTTATAAGAGTCCTTTATATGGTAGAAAAACTGGTCAATTTAAGATTAGACCTTTTGATATCTTTAATACTAAGAAGATGTTACCTCAAGTTAACAATGAAGATTTACTAGCTTATTACGGAATAACTGATGGAATTCCACAATATTTGAGTTTTATAGATCAAAACAAAAGTGTAGAAGAAAATATTCAAGAGATGTTTTTGAATCAAAATGCACCGTTACAAAATGAGCCTAACGTTCTTCTACAGGAAGAATTGAGAAAGCCAGCCACTTATTTTTCTATTTTAAATGCCTTGGCACATGGTAAGAATAAAAGTACACAGATTAGTCAAGCGATTGGCATGAGCAGTGGGAGCAGTATTAGTGCTTATCTCAACAATTTAATTGATCTTGAAATCATCGAACGTAAACAACCTATCTTTGAGAATAGCCCTAGAAAAGCTATTTATGCTTTTAAAGATAATATGTTTAAATTCTGGTTCAAATTTATTGCTGAAGCTCAAGATCAAATTGCTCTTGAAAGAACCAAAGGAATTCTAATAGGTATTATGGATGAATTGCCTCGCTTCTTGGGTCCTGTGTTTGAACAAGCTTCACGTGATTGGTTATGGCAACAAGATGATCTGCCATTTTATCCTAAGAAAATTTCTAGTTGGTGGGGGAATAATCCAATTAAACATCGTCAAGAAGAAATTGATGTTGTAGCAAGCAATCATGATGACTCCGGGGCTATAGTCGGTGAGTGTAAGTGGAGAAATGCAGACAAATTAAATCATGAGATGATTGATACATTGATTACTAGAGCCGCATTACTTCCTAAGGTAAGAAAAACGTATTTATACTTCTTCGTTAAAGAGTCTACGGATAATTTTGAGAAGTATGCTAGAGAGCATAATGTTAGAGTTGTGAAATATGAGGAGTTTTTTAGAGGTTCGAATTAAATGAAAGCATTATCTGTTCGTGGCGATTATGTAATGGAAATGATTAATGGTCACAAAAAAGTAGAATATCGCACATGGAAAACGAATTATCGCGGTCCTATATTAATGTGTTCAACAACAAAGAAAGTTGCGGGCGCGGCACCAGGGTATGCGTTATGTATAATGAACTTGGAGCAGATTACTTGGAGCGATATTGACCAGTGTTACTATTGGTATATTAACTTGAAGAGTGTAATTGAGCCAATCCACGTCAAGGGGCAATTGAAGTTATTTAGTGTTGAGGATAATTTGATTAAACCTATCAGTCATCAAAAATTTGATCAAAAGATTAAGTCGCTGATTTATCAACCAAAGAGAAAAATGAAATATTTATAATTATGTGAAGTACTTAGTCGATTAAAGCAAGGTGCTTTTTGAATAAACTACTTTGATCAAGTGAGTATGAAAATGCTATAAAACATAGTGTTAAAATTATAAAGTATAGAAAAATAAAAAAGAAAGTAAACAACAATGCAAGCAAGTATATTTAATGCAACAGAACGATTTTTTGCCCCAGTTCAAATGATTTTGAAAATCCCAGTATATCAACGTAATTATGATTGGAATAAAAATAATGTAAAAAGGTTATTAGATGATTTATATACTGTAATTAAAACTAAAAAGCAGCATTTTTTAGGTGCGGTAGTTTACCTTGAATCAACTAATAGTGATATAGGACTACCAGAATATTTAATTATTGATGGTCAACAAAGATTAACCACGATTACATTATTATTACAGGCTTTAAAAGATGTTACCGTTGATGGTGATGCCTTCACTACTGGAACTATTGAAAGTTTTCTAATTAATACTCAATCGCCATCACAAGAATATAAAATCAAGTTGAAGCCTATTAAATCAGATAATATTCAATACACAGCTTTGTTGAATCATGATAATGATAAATTAGATGAAAATAGTCATATTGTTGAAAACTATAAATTAGCAAAGCAAGCCTTTGATAATTGGCTCGAGCAGGGAATAACAAGTAGAGAAATTTTACAAGCTATTCAACAACTCCAAGTAGTTGGAATCAGTCTTAAAGAAGGTGAGGATGATCCTCAAATTATTTTTGAAAGTATCAATTCGACTGGCGTTGCTTTAACTAATTCAGATTTAATTCGTAATTTTTTATTAATGAGTGATCATGATCAAGAAAGATTATTTGAAGATTACTGGTTACCTATTGAAAATAAATTAAGAAGAGATAATAGCAATCATGCTATGGATGCGTTCTTTAGACAATTTATTATTATGAAGAAAAATTCAGTGGTCGCTGAACGTAAAGTTTACCAAACTTTTGTTGATACATTTAAAAATGAAAATCTAAGTCATGAACAAGCACTTAAGGAAATAAAAGATTATGCAGAATTATATGTTTCTTTTATGTACCCAGCAGAATCTAATTATAACGATGATATTAAAACAGTTTTAGCTAGTTTAAATAGAATAAATCAAAGCACATCTTATCCATTCTTTCTTCATGTTTTCCATGACTATGAAAATAATGAAATTGATGAAGAAACTTTAACTAAAGTGATTCATTTGATTACAATTTATCTTATAAGAAGGACAATTTGTGATGTGCCTTCTAATTCTTTATTAGGATTTTTGGCTAGTTATTATGCTAGAACATTTAAATTAGCTAAAAATAAGAAAAAATATTATGAAGCCATCAATAAGTATTTATTTGTTCAACAAAATCAAAATGAAGTACCAGATGATAATCAACTCAAAAATGCATTAATTCACTCAAAGCTTTATTTGAATAAAGGACTTTGTGACTTAATAATGCTTGATATTGAGAATGGAAATTCAAAGGAAAAGTTAAATTCAGAAGATTTAACTATTGAACATATCATGCCACAGACAATGAGTAAATCGTGGCGTAAGAATATTTCTGATGAAGAACATGATGAATTTGTTCATACATTAGGGAACTTATCTATAACTGGATATAATTCTGAAATGTCTAATAAGAGTTTTGCTGAAAAGAAACATATTTTAGAAGAAAATTCTAAAGCAATAATTCTTAATAAGGATGTAGTAGATAAAAATGAATGGACAATCGCAGATATTAAGGCTAGAGCAGAAAGGTTGGCAGATATACTACTGAATCGTTATGAATTGAATCCTATTGAAGATTCAAGAATTGAGTTTGAAGCTGTAGATAAAATTGAATTAGACAATTTAGATGCGACTACAGGAAGGAAATTAGTTTCATTTACTCTTGAAGGATCAAAGTATCCTGTTAAGTACTTTAAAGACGTGCCTCTTCAAGTCATTCAAATTTTAGACCAAGATAATCCTGATTTGTTGGAAAGTATAGTTGGATAAACTTCGAAGCGAACAATAAATGAAGCTAATCAAAATTATAAGGTACCAAAAGATGAATTTTATCTTTCTGTTAAAGTGAAAGAAAATTAAATGAAATTACCAATCACAATAACTCAAATTGCACATCAACCTAAAATATTGCCTTTAGATAAAGTTGTTAAGAGCAGTGCCTTTACGGTTAAGCAATTGAGCCAAAATGCCTTTATTTCAAAGGAAGATGAAAATATAAGACCAACTGAGGTAGGAACTATAGTAGATTATCTTTCTCGCTATGTGCTACTTGCTGATGAACACGCCTTTGACGTTGCGAATGCTAAAGTCAAACAAGATTTGATTCATGGAATTATTTCAGTTAAGGAATATAAGAAGCTTTTAGATCAAGAAGAAAGATTAGGATATTTAGTTAAAGATCTGTCAGATGTGGATTCATTATCAGATGAGGCTATTTACCTGGCAACCGATATTTGTGCATGGGAAGATGCATTTCGCAGTGGTCGATATGTTGAACCTAAAGTACATCCTGATAAGTTAACAACTGAACATATTAAAATGATGATTCAACGTGTTGAAGAATTCTTTGAAGAGTTTGGTTGGCCTATTAGGGATGCATTTTTTGCTAAGACTGAGAATGGCTTTGTCTCTGGAGATGGCGACTATCTTTTAAAGCATACGTTGTTAGATTTAAAAGTTTCAGTGCAAACTACTATGCAAATTTCTTGGGTTCGCCAGTTGCTTTTATATTATACGTTAGGATTTTATAATCATTTTAATAATGAAAATATTGAACGATTAATGATTTTCAACGCAAGAACAAATACTGTATTTTTTATTGATATTGCTGATATTGATCCATCTGTTTTTGAGTTTGTTTATGATGCAGCTGAAAAACAAAGTAAGATTAATGAAAGAGAATTACGAAAGTATATAAATTAAATGCACTTGACTAAAGTGCATTTTTATTTTTCGAATATTAGTTCTTTTATTATTTGGCTTGACAAGTTAAAATAATATTAATTAATATTTTCGTTGCTCTAACAACGAAAATTAGAAGGAATGAAAAAAACTTATATGTCAGATAATAATATAAAAACTAAAAGTCAACTTGAACAGGCTTTATATAGTGCCGCAGGCGATTTACGTTCTAAAATGGATGCTAATGAATATAAGAACTATTTATTGGGAATAATTTTTTATAAGTATCTTTCTGATAAGATGCTATATTATGTGGGACAACTTATTGGTGATCCGAATGCAGATTTAAAAACTAATCAAAAATTATATGAAGAAAACGCCGAAGATGAAGAACTTTTAAAGGAATTAAAAAGGACTTTTTCATATACAATTTCTCCTAGACACACATTTACGTATTTATTAAATGAAATTAATGGAGAAGCTAGAACTCAAAAAGGTGAACTTAAAACATTTCAAATTTCTGATTTGGCGGAAGCTTTTAATGACATTGAAAGTATAAGTGAAAATTTTGCAGGATTGTTTGAAGATGTTGATTTATATTCCAAGGCATTAGGTGATAATGCCCAGCAACAAGCAGATACTATTGCTAACGTCATTAAAGCAATAGGTGATTTAGAGATTGTTAAAACTAAGGGTGATACTTTAGGTGATGCTTATGAATTTTTAATCGGCAAATTTGCCGAAAGTTCAGGAAAAAAAGCGGGTGAATTCTATACACCTCAAAAAGTATCAGAGTTGTTAACTAAATTAACTTTAGTTGGAGGCAAATACCCAGATGGTTTAACAGTATATGACCCAGCGATGGGATCAGGGTCTTTGCTTTTAAATTTTGGAAAATACATTGAAAAATTTGGCGGAAAAGCAGATCAGATAATTTACTTTGGACAAGAAATTAATTTCTCAACACATAGATTGGCTAAAATGAATATGATTCTTCATGGTGTTGATTTTGGTAATCAGCATCTTCGCAGAGGTAATACACTTAGTGCTGATTGGCCACCTGTTGCTAAAACTATGTTTGATGCTGTAGTAATGAACCCGCCATATTCTTTAAAGTGGCCAGCTGATAAAGGCTTTTTACAAGATCCTCGGTTTAGCCCATATGGTGTACTACCTCCCAAATCAAAGGCCGATTACGCATTTCTATTGCATGGTTTTTATCATTTAAAGAATACAGGTACTATGGCTATTGTTTTACCTCATGGTGTTCTATTCCGAGGAGCAGCAGAAGGTAAGATTCGTAAGAAGCTCCTTGAAAATGGTTCAATTGATGCGGTAATTGGATTACCATCTAACTTGTTCTACAGTACTAGTATTCCAACTGTTATTGTGGTGTTGAAGAAGGATAAAACTGATAGAAGTGTAATGTTTATTGACGCTTCTAAAGGATTTGAAAAGAAAAAGAACCAAAATGAGTTAAGAGAAAAAGATATTCAAAAGATTCTTGATACTTATGAGAAGCGTGAAGATGTTGAACGTTATGCTCATTTAGCTAAGTTTGATGAAATTGAAGAAAACGATTTTAATCTTAACATCCCAAGGTATGTGGATACTTTCGTTCCCGAGCCTCCGGTAGACCTGAAGAAAGTGGCTGCTGACCTGCATGAAACAAATGTTGAAATTGAGAGAAATCAACGAGAATTGGTCGGCATGTTAAAGGAATTAACTTCAGATGATTCTGATATTATGGATGGCCTGGATGCCATTATAAAGGAACTGGAGGGCGAGCTTCATGAATAGAAGAGAGGTGAAAAGGGCTCCAGTATTGCGCTTTAAAGGATTCACTAACGATTGGGAGCAACATACGTTAGGTGATTTTGGCTCTGTTGCAATGAATAAAAGAATTTTTAAAAACCAAACTACTGACAAAGGAGATGTTCCTTTTTTTAAAATTAGTACTTTTGGTAAAAAAGCAGATTCGTTTATATCAAATAATTTATTTGAAAAATACAAAGAAAAATATCCTTATCCCCAAAAAGGGGATTTATTAATATCAGCATCAGGAAGCATCGGTAGAATAGTCGAATATAAAGGGCAAAAAGCTTATTATCAGGATTCTAATATAGTTTGGTTAAACCATAATAAGGAGCTATTAAATATTTATTTAAAAGCCTATTATCAAATCATTCATTGGCATGGTATAGAAGGAAGTACTATTAAAAGACTTTATAATAAAAATATTTTAGCAACTTCGATTTTTGTACCAGATAAAAAAGAACAATACGAATTAGGGAAGTTAATTAAAAAAGCAGAAAAAATAATTTCACTTCAGCAACGAAAATTGAAATTATTAAAAGTTATGAAAAAAGCACTCTCTCAATATATGTTTTGTCAAGAGATAGAATTCGTTCCTATTTTGAGATTCAATTCGTTTTCTGATAAATGGAAATATGAACGTCTTAAGAATCTCATAGTTAAAGAAATTAAAGGTAAAGCTAAAGCTGATATGAAGGGAACAAAATCTACTTATATCGACACTGCATTATTAAATGGTGGCTCCATAACAAAAGTTGATTCGCCTACTGATACATTTCACAATGATATTATTATTCTTTGGGATGGCTCACAGGCTGGAAAAATTTATCATGGGTTTACTGGTGCATTAGGATCAACTTTGAAAAGCTATAAACCAAAGTATTCAGGAGGATTTTTATATCAATATTTAAAAAGTAAAGAGCCCATAATTTTTTTACGGTATAGAACTCCCAATATTCCTCATGTAGTAAAGGATTTTACTGAGATTTTTAAAATAAACGTTCCAAGTGTTAAAGAACAAGAAAAAATTTCAAAAACATTGAATTATTTGGATCAAAGCATTTTAGTTGAAACTAAAAAAATAGGCTCGATTAAAAAAATAAAAAAATTTTTACTCCAAAACATGTTCATCTAACGAAAAAAGGCATCAAATGATGCCTTTTTACTATAGCTGCGATAAGTGATGTAATATTTTATCGTTATCCTTATTTTCAAGTTCACGAATAATATGAATATAAGTCTCCTGGGTTGTCGTTGTATTATTATGTCCCAAACGTTTAGCTACACTTGCTACTGACACTCCTTCATATAACAAAAGTGAAGCATGAGTATGTCTAAGACCATGAATAGATATGATAGGGATATCTAGTTTCTTACAATATGATTCTAATTTTTGATTCAAAGTAGAATTGTAAACTCGTTGATCCTTACCAAAGAAAATAGGTTGATCAGATTCCTTTTTTTGAATCATAGACTGAATTTG
>CAMGAZ010000055.1 GCA_946008205.1 uncultured Clostridium sp.
ACTCACAAGCAACGGACCCCGGCTAAACTGCCCCGCCTATGGCATGCAAAACCCTCGGTGAATATGGCTTCAATAATTTTTCACTGCAAACTTTTTGTCTAAAAGGTACTGATGCTAATCAAATATCTGTAAAAAATGCTACTAAAGAAACTGCTTCTTTAGATTTACTATATTCTGATGATTTATCTGGATTAGTCCCTAATGGCACTGACCTTTCGACTATAACTCCTAATATAAAACTTACAGAAAATTTGTCAGCTCCAATATTTGAAGGCACAAACGTTGGTACAATAACTTATTCAATTGACGGCTCTGAATATTCCTGCAGCCTTATAGCTTCTCATAATGTTTACAAGTCTAATTTTGTAAAAACTTTATTAGAGCTTCTATTACTAATATTTTTCTTGTTTATTTTTGCAAAGTTTTTACATTATAGAAATACTAAGCAAAATAA
This sequence comes from uncultured Clostridium sp., assembly GCA_946008205.1. GTDB lineage: Bacteria > Bacillota > Clostridia > TANB77 > CAG-508 > CAG-245. Next base: position 455 of record CAMGAZ010000055.1, read on the forward strand.
ACGTAAAAAGTCCTATAATAAGAGAAATAATAAACGTAATTATATTAATAATTTTTATCCTACATATAAGAATTAAAAGAAAAATAGGGATTAACTATATAAAATTAATCCCTATTTTATTATTTACTTAATGTATTAGTATTTTCTGTGTTAGTTTGTTCATTACTATCTTCATCTGCTGTTTTGAATAGGTCTGCAACCATTTCTTCTGTTTTTTTACTGTTAGCTATATATAAAGATACTCCATTGCACATCTCTACGTCCCCTGGAACAACTCCTGTCCTAATATTTTCTGCATTAAATTTTACTGCATATGGCACATATGATTTCAATTTTGAGATATCCATATTAGTATTTACATCTTCAGCCATTATATCGATTATTTGTTTTAACTTAAATATATTTTGTGGTTTTAGAGTTTGTTTTAAAGTTGCGATTATAAATTCTCTTTGTGTTCTCATTCTTCCTAAATCTTGTTGTCCATATGAGCTTGGATAAGTAGTTCCATCGTCGTTATGTCTAAATCTCAATAGTTGCTCTGCTTTAGACCCATCAATTAACTGTTCTCCTGCTTTTAAATGTATATACAAATCTTGTGAAGAGTCCTCATAGTCCATGTCTATCGGAACATCAAATGTAACTCCCCCTATAGCATCAACTAGTTTGATTAAAGCGTCCGTATCTATTATGACATAATTTTCTAGGTTTAGACCTGTTAAATCATTTATTCTGTCAATTGCTTCCGGTATATTTGTACCGCTTCTGAACACTGTATTTATTTTGTAACTTGCTAAATAATTCTGAGATGCAGTTTTTCTATTTTTCTTTCCAACGTATGTGTCTCTTGGTATAGACATAATAGAGGCTTCCTGTGTTTTTGGATTATATGATGCAATCATTATAGAATCTGCTAGTTTATAATCATCTACCCCGCTTTCTCCCATTATTAGCAATTGTATTGGCTCCAAATTTTCTAAATCTTCAGTGTTCTCTCCAAGTAATGTAGCAAGAGTTCCAGTTAGTCCCCCTCCATTTTTGTATATTTTGTACCCAAATAAAGTTCCTGCCCCCATTATAAGCAATAGTAGTAAAGTAACTACTACTCTCTTAACTTTTCTTACTGTTTTTGTTTTGGCTTTTGCTTTCTTACTTTTATTTACAGCATTATTATTTTCTTCTTTTGCATGCCTTCCACGAGTTTCCTCATATGTTTTTTTATTTTTACTCAAATGTTATCACTCCCATATAACTTTATGCTTTAGAGTATACCAAACATTAAATAAAATATCAATAGAATTAATGTATTTCATGGTTTTTATATGCAAGCTTCATAAAAAAAAATCTACTGAGTTAAACTCAATAGATTTTTTATTTTATTTAAATAATATCTTTAATATTATGTTATTGTTGTAAAGCATTTCTCCAATCGCGGATTTAGTTATGGCGGTAATTAATATATTGTCACTCCAAATAACGCTTGCTAATGAAATTATTCCCAATACCATATAAACTATAACCATACCTTCTACAGCACCATATACAACTCCACCAATTTTGTCTGCTTGCCTTATTACTGGTAGCTTTGTTATTTGGTTAGCAAATAACCCTACTATAATTAACAATATTCTTACTATTAAGAATAATACTATGATTGATGCAACTCTTATAATTGTTATAGTAGTTGCATCTACAGCTTCTTTCTTTGCCGTTTCTGTAGCATTCTCTATATCTTTATTTATACTATCTAATATTGTTGAAGGCATATTCTTTTCTTCATCTGTCTCAGTCTCCTGTTCATGAATAAAAGTTTCTGTCATGCTCGCTTTGATGTTCTCATCTATTTGAGTATTATCTATTAATATGTTTGCCAAAGGCTTATAAAAAACAAGTGATATTACTACAGCTATAATGAATGATAACAATTTTATTAAACTGCCTGTTAGTCCTTTTCTATAGCCTAAAAGTATAAATAGCAACACTACTGCTATTATTATTAAATCTACAACTATCCCCATACTACTTCTCCTTAAAATTTTACTATTTCTATTTTATTTCTATAAACAATTCCTGCAATATAATCAGAAATTACTATTTTTCTAATTTCTTTGGATGATGCATATTTCTTTATTAACCACCCATTTGTATCAATGAAATGAATTTCTGAGCCTAGATTTATCGCTATTTTATTATCTTTGCAATAAAATTCTTTAGCTACTCCTTCATATTTATACACATTTTCCTTTTGAGATGTTGAATTTATTATTTTCACCGTTGTTGTAGTATTAAGTATTCCTGAATTTTCTTCTATGTTTTTTACTACATGTCCATTTAATTCTATGCTTGAAAATGTTATTTTTTCTAATTTCGTATTTATGTCTGTAATTTTACTTTCTTGGTCGTTTTCTTCTATTACACGAATTGCATCATCATATTCACATACTAGTTTTGTTTTATTCTGATATTTTATATTTAGTATTAGGCTGTTAGATGGCGCATTGTATGTATATAGTATCGCTTGTGATGGTTCCTCTTTTGCTTTTTCTACTGATATGATTTTTATATTTGATTGTATTAATGTTCCACTTGTATTTACCTCAGCAATGCTTAAATATTTATTATCATCCGATATACTCGTATCCACTGCAAAAGTCCTTGCTAGATAATATCTAAATATTTCGTTTCCTGAATTATCAAACAATATTACTACAGACTTGTTTGCTGTTCCTGCTAGAACTACCGAGCAATATCCATTTTCATTAATATTTATTCTTGTTATATTTCCTTCCAAATCCTTCTGCCACTTAATTGTATTATCTGAGATTAAATAAACTCTAGACGAATTTTGTTCAGCAATCATAAAATATTTTCCATTAGTATATGTAATTGGATTGCTTATTTCTACTTTGTTTTCTGACTCCTTTTTCCCTGATAAATTATATGTAGTTAAATTATTGTCCTTCAGTATTGCAATATATTTATAGTATGCAAATATGTTTGAATTGTCGTAGTCCTCCAACGCAATTGTTTTGAGATTATCTTCCTCTATCGCTTTTTTTAAGACATTAGTATCCATATACGTTCTAAAACTCTCATTATTTGCATATACTGCGTATAAAATTATAAGCAAAACAATCAATAATATTAATATAATTATTCCTGCAATTTTCCCTTTGTTAATTGTTTTAGTTTCATTTTTGTCAAAATATAAGACATTCACATTTTTATTATTTTTCTTTCGATTTTGTATTTTAGGTTTCATCTCTTCTCCCTATCCAATTAGAATCTAATTATATTCTACAAATTAATTCTTATATAATTTATATCAGTTTTTACTATTTTTTGCAATACTATTATCCTTTTTTAATATACTTATAATCTGAATTATTCCAATAACTCCAAATGCTGGATACAACGCACTTACCAGATTTCCAAATCCTATATAGGAAATAGGAATTTCCAATATACAAATGAGCTTTGCTATCTTTTTATATTTCTGCTTATCTTCTATATTTCCCAAGACTCCATACCCAGCTGAAATTGCAGAAGTTAATATTGCAGTCACTATTGCAATTGAATATATGATTTTTTCTGTATTACTGCATTCATCTAATATTCTTAGAATCGGAAATTCTACACTACTTACATCTGTTCTACATAGTATAAGCATTTTAAATATTGAGATTATAAGAATAAATATAATTCCTCCTGTTGCCGCTGTTGCAATCTTTGATGTATTCTTATCTTTTATATTGGAAGCGAGAGATATAATTATTGGAATTAAGGTTATGCTATTGTAGCTTGTATTTAGGACAGAACTTAGTATAGATTTTCCAGCATTGCCATTGCTTATATATACTTTACTATTTATTATGCTAGTCATAGGATAATTTTTTATACTAATAATAACTATTATAATAATCATTATAGGTACAGCAATCGTATTTAACTTTATTACTCCGTCAAGGTTTTTTATCAGTAATATATAAATGATAATTGCATTAATTACAGCTGTAATAATTATTGGCACATTAAATTCCTGTCTGAAATATGTACAGAAACCCGCACACATTATCCAAAATGAAACTACCAAAAATATGTTAATAATGTTTTTTAGTATTAAAGCAATTTTTTGATTATGTGCAATTTTTTCAACAAATTCATTATTGTTCTCTATATTGTACTTTTTAACTATTGCAATGGTTTTGTATATTATAATAGCCGTTAGGGTGGCTGATATAATTGCTCCTAAAAATCCGCCTTTTTCATATTTTGCAAAGAATATATATATTTCTTTTCCGGAAGCAAACCCAGCCCCTATTATTGTCCCTATTATGACCGCTATTACTTTTATAATATTTATTACCGTATTCATAAATCCCCCTCATAATATTTATGAGAGGGTTAATGTTTTAATTACTTATTTTTTTCTTCTTCTTACTTGCCATACAACAATTCCTATTAAAATGATTATACTAGGTATAGCGATTATTATTGTTCTAATAATACTATCCTCTTTAGCTGTGGCCGTATACGTTGCAACTCCAGTGTCTTTTCTAATAACAATATTATCTTTTCTGTTAGCTAGATATGACATAGTATTAACTATAAAATCTCTATTATTATAAAGATTTATTGATACTATTTTAGTACTACTGCTTGAACTTGAAGAATTCAAACTAATTGACATATCACTAATAAATAAACTATTTGCGCACAATATAAGTTTTGAATTTTTACCTTCAGATATATCTTTTGTTAATAGTGTAGCAATTGTCTCTCCTGATAGTTCTTGATCTTTATCATCTATATTTGATGTTTCTATTGTCATGTCCGTTCTTAAAAAAGAAGTGTTAGTAGTGGTTATCAAATCTTCTCGTGTTACTCCAAGTGTTTTGAGTTTATCACTTGATTTGAATTCTATTATTCCCGCATTTAGTAATGCTAATTTTCCATCAGAAGCAATGTATTTTGTAATATCCGAGTAATTATTTACTTGTGGTATTATAATGTTTGCGTATCCATTAATTATTTTACTTGTATTTTGTTCATAAACAACCCCATTTGATATTGATACTCCATATAAATCCAATATAGTTTGAAAATTTGTTAAATCTACATTAGCTGTATTGGGATCAGATAAAATCATCATATTTCCACCATTGTTTATATAGTTTAGTATTATGTCTCTCTCATATTCAGAAAAATCTTCTTTCAATGTTGTTAGAACTAATACATTGCAATCATCTGGTACTTTGGCTTCGACTAATAAATCCAAGTCTTCAACATCATTTGCTTCATTTTTTAAAACTTCTTTTGCAACTTGATAGTAACCTAAATTTTGTGCATGATTTGTTACAAAATATACTTTTGGTTTTTGTTCTAGGTTAACATCCATAATTGCATTAGTTATTGCCTGCTCTGTTACATCATATTGCTCATATGTTGTGTAGTCATATGTGTAAAAGTCATTAGCTGATATAATCTTATTTCTTGCTCCTGCTTCTATAATTACTACTCCTCCAGTTACTGACGTTCCTAAGCCATATTTTTGTTGTAGTTCTGGTCTCGTGGTAGCATCCTCTAATTCCTCATATGTTATATTCGAATTCTCTTTATTGTATAGTTTAACATAATTTAAAACTTCTGGATAATCGCTCATTCCATATAAAATTATTTTTGTATTTTGTGTTACATTCCCAACTTTGCCCTTTGATTCTTCTGATAATGAATATAATTTTTCTTTTGTTAAATCAATATCAGAAATGTTTTGTTTATTTACAAACACATTTAAAGCAATCACTATTGCTACAACTACAGCTATTAGTAATACTGTAAGCATTGTGTTGCCTAGCCATTTACCTTTTTTTATCATATCTTTCATCTTTTCTTTCACAGCAAATTCCTCCTACTTTACAACCTTTCTTCTTTTCATGACGATTATTGTTAAAATCACAAACATAACTGTTATCGATAATAAACTAATCGTCTCTGTTATTGGGAATACTCCTGTTGAAAAAGGGTAAAATTTATCTATTAATGATATTGCCATTAAGTTATGCGATATATTTGGTGCTAACCATGTTAAGATAAATATGGCTATAGTAGATATGCCCGCTATTATTTGATTCTCTGTAAGGCTTGATATAAACATTCCCAAGCTTATATATGCCATTGACAGTAGTAAAAAGCCAAACATTGTTGTAAATACTGTAGCTATATCAGGTGTTTTAAAGTAGCATATTATTGCAAAATATATTAATGTAAGTATCTCTGTTATAACTATTACTGCTACAGCTGCTAAGAATTTTCCTAAAGTTATTGCTACCATACTTCTTGGAGAAGTAACTAATAATTGTTCCGTTCCATTTTTTCTTTCTTCAGAAAACATTCTCATAGTTAAAAGAGGAATAATAAATACCACAATGTACATTACGGAATAAAAGAATACATATTGATATGTTACAGCTCCTTGATATACAGTTGTTATGTAAAAGATTATGCTAAACATCGCTAAAAATAGCCCTATAAATACATATCCTATTGGTGAAAAGAAATATGTTTTTAACTCTTTTTTCATTACTGCCCACATTATTTTTTTCCTCCTTTTTGTTTTTTCTCTTTAGCCTTTGTTTTCTTCTCTTTATCTGTTTTAATTTCTTTTCTCTTTTCTTTTTTGTTTTGATTATCCTTATCAGCTTTCTTCTCTTCTTTTTCCTCTTGTTTTTTTAGCTTATCCGCTTTTTCTTTTTCTTCTATCTCTTTTGTGTTTGTATCTATTAATGTTATAAAAGCGTCTTCTAATGACTTTTCTGCATTTTTCAATTCAAATATCGTAATATCTTTCTTAGGTAATATCTCAAACATCTTTTTTCTTAAATCAAATTCAACATTTGATTTTATCATATACTGTTTTGTTCCGTCGTCATTATCTTTAACAAGCTTGCACTCTGTCATTTCCGGAATGTCTTTTTGTATGTTTTTCATATTATTTTTATTATCTTCTACAGTTAATAATATAACATTCTGATTTTCTGTTTTCTTTTCTAAGTTATCTGGGGTGTCAACAGCTATGATTTTTCCTTTATTAATTATAATAACTTTTTCGCATATTTGGCTTATTTCTGATAAAATGTGTGAACTTAATATTACTGTATGTTTTTTACCAAGTTTTTTTATTAATTGTCTTATTTCCGTTATTTGCTTTGGGTCCAATCCTACTGTTGGTTCATCTAAGATGATAACCTCTGGATTCCCTATTAGAGCTCCTGCTAAACTTACTCTTTGTCTGTATCCTCTTGACAAATTTCTTATAAGTTTATTTGCAACATCTTCAATTCCTGTTTCATAAAGGATTTTTGATATTTGATCTTTTCTTTGTTTTCTTGGAACTTTTTTAAGTTCTGCCATATAAGTTACAAATTCTTTTACTGTTAACTCACTATATAGTGGAACTCCTTCTGGCATGTAGCCAATTTCTTTTTTTGCTTTTGCTGCCTGGCTTAAAACATCATATCCATTTACTTTTATTGTTCCTTCTGTAGGTTCTGTAAATCCTGTTATCATGTTCATCGTTGTACTTTTTCCAGCTCCATTTGGTCCTAAAAAGCCAACTATTTCTCCGTCATTCACAGTAAAACTAATATTGTCCACCGCAACAAAGATTCCATACTTTTTTGTGACATTCTTAACTTCTATCACTTGTTTTCCCTCCAATCTATTCTTTCCCTAAGTTTTTACGAAATAATATTACCACTAGAGAAAATTACATGCAATATATTTTTTACAATTCACATAGAATTCACAATTTTTTATTAGTTTTATTTTTTCCAATATGTTGTATTTGAGTAAAAAATTTGTTATTATATATGTATTAATTTTATGATTGG
>CAMGAZ010000056.1 GCA_946008205.1 uncultured Clostridium sp.
CCCTCACCGAAAAAGAGCTGCCACAAAAAGAACAGCACGCAAATTATATTAAAAATGTTTTGCACTGCAATCACCGCCGCAGAGTGTGTTTATTCCTTAACTTCCTCTTGCATCTCCGTCATCTGCGTCACCCTGCATATTTCACATTATTAATCTCGTAAGGTGCATGGTTTCATTTTTTATCCTTTAATTTAGCTTCAATTAGCTGAGCAGCCTGCATAGCAATATTTCCACTTTCATAAGTATATATTAATTTGCCAGGAAAGTATTGCTCATAAATCTTCCTTTTCTCTAACCAGCGAGCATCATAGGATTCTAGTCCTAACATACCAATGTGCTCCCAATAATATGTGTTGCCATTGGCCGCCTTGACTGTAAAGTCCGGTATCATAAACTGTGTATTTTTCCCTTCAGATCCATAATACAGTTTTTCCTCATACTGATACTCTATGCCATCTTTATAAAGCAAATCGCTAATAATAACCTCGGATTTACTTCTTACCAAATTATCATCGGCCGTTTTGTAAATCCTATTTAAACCAAATCTATCCACTCCAAGATAGTTCCCTATCTCCTGATGAAGCTCCTTAGACTCTGTTACATTTTTGATAACATAGACAAAATAGTCTAAAAGCTCGTGCTTATATCTCTTCTTCTCCTCAATAGCATTTAAAATACCATCCATTTGTTGCTCTGATATCTCGCTTGCCAATATATTGATGACAATCCATCTCTCGAGCGGTGAAGAGAATTCAACTTTACCATCTACAAATCCTTGATATACATCTTGAGCTAACACCTTGGGTGCAACCTTGGCTTTTTTGACTGTGCTAGTAAAATTCTTAGTCTTGGTAGCATCCAGATAAGACTGTATAGTTGGCGATTGGACATTAATAAGCTTTTTTAAATTGTCAAAGCCCTTACATTCTATGCTAATAAGGCCTGCCTCAATGAAATAAGGCAAACACTGCTGTATATCCTCATCAGCAAAGTAATTCTTGGTTTTATAACCAATCTCTTTATTAGTAAAATCATTATAAACTTTCCTTAGCTTTTCTTCGCTGGGAAAAGATCCATCAATGAAATATTTTCTCTTTACCTCGATGTTTTTATTTGTATATAGCAAATAGGCATTAGCTGCATTACCATCTCTAGCGGCACGTCCAACCTCTTGGTAATACTGCTCTAAGGATTCAGGAATCATAAAGTGTATAACTACCCTTATATCCTTTATGTCTATCCCCATGCCAAAAGCATTAGTCGCGAAAACAATGTCCACATCGCCATTTCTAAATCTCTCAATGATTTCTTTTCTCTCTTCTGCGGACATATCTCCGTGAAAACTACATGCATTGTAACCCTTAGATATGGCCTCCTGACATAATCCTTCTACACTTCTGACACTATATTTGCGATATACATATACCAAGGTCTTTTCACCCTTATGTATAGCTAGCAGATTCCAGAATTTTTCTTCCTTCTGCACCTCATCATTGAACTCATAAACACAAAGTCTGATTTCATGTCTCAGCATTAAATTCTGTTGCTTTATGTTTTCCTTTTCAATATAAAAGGATTTGCAAATGTCAATCCGTTCCTTAGGATTAAGGGTAGCTGTAAGGCCCAACACCTTCACATTCTTATAGCTGCCAAAGACATTCGTTATAAACTCTGGGATTCTGTCATAAAAAGGCCTAAAGCTTATTCCCCACTGACTAACACAATGTATTTCATCAATAGCAATTAACTTAATATCAGCATTCCTTCGCAACAAAGCATACTCTAATAAGCCATCTATGCCTATTTTTTCAGGACTAACAAAAATGAAATCAGGGTTATACTCCTTATTAGCCAATTGCTTGAGCAGCTTAGCTTGCTTTGCAGGAGACATATTTCCAGGAAATGCTATTGCCTCATATCCATTATCCTTTATTTTATCAATTTGCTCATTAATCAATGCTGTAAGTGGGGAAATAACCAAAGTGATACCATGCAAAAGCAGGCCAGTTAAGCAATATATAATTGACTTTCCTCCACCTGTTTGCATTATACACAGTGTATTACCATGCTCAAGAACATTGTTAATTACGCTCTTTTGAAAATCCTTTAATTTAAAATTATATTTAGGAAGCAGTCGTTTGAATTCATCATCTAAATTATACAAAGCCCATTCCTCCGTCCCTGATTTGTTGCTTTAAGAACTTTATTTCATCATCATGATTTTCCGCAATAAATTCTAAAAATGCATCCACCAGCACATATCTATAATCCTCATCAAAATCCACTTTCATTTCTTCTGCTTTAGCTTTTATCAGCAGGTAAATCACTAATGCATAATACGCGAAGAGGCCATAAGGATAAAAATAGTTTTGTTGTGTAGTGCTTTTCTTAATATCAATCATCAAGAATTCAGAATCCATCACACACCCAAAGGTATCCTTATTTGTTAAATACCATAAAGCCCAAATCGCATTGCGAGAACGGTTGGGAAATAAACTAGGATGGATCTTGTACAATAGATGACTCTTAATTCCACCACCAATCACCCCATAAAGGGTATAGCCATCCTCATCCAAATCCGACAGACCTAATTCAGCAATACTTGAAATGCCATCATAGTCCTCATAATCACTTAAATCTTCATAATACTCATTACTAAACTCTGTTAGGTTCCTTACTACTCTCAACAAGTCATTAGGAGATGCTAGCTTGTAATTGATTCTATAATTGTCGAGCTCTTTAGCTTGTTTGTTCATCAAGGTAGAATTAATAATTGGGCATTCATGTGCCAGAACACGATCCTTAAAGCTATTGGGATTATCTTCATATTCTTCCAATACTTCCAAATCCATTATAGCTTCATACTTTTCCCTGTTCTTATTGAATTCCTTAATAGCTGCCAATATGATGGACTTAAATATCATTGCCTTGTTAGACTTTATGTTCGTCTTGATAGCACTAACACCAAATTTCTTTTGAAGTTTAGCTATACCATCTTTTCCCAAGACCATATTATTCTCTGATTGAATAAATAAATCAAAGTATTTATCAAAATTTTTCTTTATTGCAGCTTCGACCTTGGCAATATGCCTATTATCAAAACAAACCTCTTCTATATCTGTGTACTCATTTTCCTTCACAATATTATACATAGCATAACCCCCATAGCTTTTATTTCCTTAGCTTTTTGCTGCTAAACTCCTTACACCAAACTATCTAGCAATTTTTGTAAAGCATTATGCATTTTGCTAACATAAGGATCATCTCCTGCCTCCATATCTATCCATTCAAGCTTGAATATACCCATATCTAAATAATACCAAACTCCATCTAAAGAATGCTTTTCCTGCTTAAGCACACCTGCGTTATTCAGTTCAATTACCGTGCTTAGAAATCTTTTTGCAAGAATCTCATTCATCTTTCCTGTTTTCTTTTCTCTTGCGGAGTTACTAAATACATACACAAGGTCTTTAAAATCAAAACGGTAGTTTCTCTCGCGCTCATGGTAAGAAGATAAAATACTGCTTATTCTAAGATTCGCTTCGCTAATGCCATATTGGGCAATTAGTTCGGATAAGGTACCAAGCACGTCTTCTCATTCAAAGTTTCTTTTAATGTTCTCCACCTGTTGCCAATTCATGAATGGTATCCTAGATATTCCATATGGTGTAACTAGATAAAAATTAAAATAAACATTATATTTTAAGATTGCATTAATGAATAAACTTTCATACATCTTCAAGTATTTGGGATCCCATTTGTCAGTGAAAACAGTAATGGACTTTGCCATTGTTTTCCAATCTATATAATCATGATTTGGCCATTGGTACGAATTGAGTTGTCTCTCAATAGCATTGAAAACCCCATAAAGCCTTCTAGAGCCACTGCAAACACCAATGAAATCTGGACAACGTTTGTTAGTTATCCTACCAAAAGGATAAGTATTTAATGAAATAATCCCAGAATCGTCCCGTATTTTCTCACTACATAACTTCTCTAATGCTGTTAGTGGCCCTATACTCAGCATCTTTTCACCTAATCTACTGGCTAGATCACGTGCTGCACGGAAAGGTTCCAAATCTGTATTAAGTATAGAGATAATATCATTTTCTTCTAAAGCACATTTTTGTACTTCATTAACTGTTAGCATAGTCATTTATCCCCTTTCATTTGAGACCATTAACAGAAATAATCCTACTTCCACTTAAAAACCGCGTCCCCAGTTTTCATCAAAATATTTTTGGACTTCACTCCCCTTCGAATCCTTTGTAATGGTGTACACGAATTCATCAACAAGATCACAACGTATAATACCTTTAACTTCAGCATCCTGATAATCCATATTGGCCAAATATATTGCGTAGCCAATAGAAGAAACTGTCCTTACTGTGCCATCCGGTGATTCATAGGTAAATTTTGGTGTCAACATAATAATCCCCCTTTTTTTATAATGATTTCATATATGATATCTTAGCAATTTCACAAAATGATAATTAAACTCATGATGATTGGGTTATTTATAGTAATGCACAACGATCAGATAGAGTTTTTCGATAAGATTAAACAAAAATCCTGCTAATTATCCTAATCATTTTTTACTACCTGCACTATAGCCTTTCCTAAAGCCTTGCTGTAGAATGAATATACCTCTTTGGCTCTTCGGTGTATTTAAACCTATTTTTGCAACTCTTAATTGTATCATCTCGTCTTCCAGCATATCTACACGCTTTTCACCTTCAAAATCACCTGTTTCTTCACTCCATGCTACCGTATAGGTTACGCGAGTGTTATCTGTATAGCAAAATGTGATATGGGTGATATCCATACGCTCTAACATTTCATACAAATTCCACTCTCCCGGTGTCATCGCCATTCGAAATTTTTTAAACGAATATTGGGCATTTGGCTTAATACAAATACTGATATAACCAGCGTTAGCCTGTCTCAAATCAAAGTCATCTTCCACACAGCTATAGTGTATGTCTACATTTTTAAGTATTATCTTACCAATACACTCTCTTGGAATTACTATATAGCCATCTCCCCTTACTGATAGTTCTAAATCTATTAGAACAAAGGTCATAAAAATCACCTAAACCTTTCTATTATGCCAAAGAAGTAGTGACAATTCAGTGTTACTTTTTCATTTAAATTTTCTCACTACTATAAGTATACACCATGGATACGTCATAATCTGTCCATCTTCTCCTCACACACTCCAAAAAAAGAAAAAAATTTTTAGAGCTTTAACCAAAACACACCCAAAAACAACAAAACGCCCCAGCGTAGCGAGCAGTGATTACACAATCACCTCACCACACTGGGGCGTTAGTTTTACCCATAAATTGTTCACTGTCGCTACACAAGCAAGAGAAGACGGCCTGTGCCACCGGGCAAAAGCTCCTTGCACTCACAAAACCTGCACCTGCAAGGCTACGGCTCCAACTTAAGTTCGCATGCCCTCTTAATATGCTCAGACACTATCCGCATTATTTTTGAGTTCCTGTTTGAGCCGTAAACTTGCTTAATATTGTCTCTAATATACCTAGGCAGTGAACCATTAGCATATGCCTTTATACAAATTGTGGGACTAGCTTGTATCAACTCACTAGGAATTGGAACAAACGGACCACCATACATTTTATTTAAATAGTTTTTCAACCAAACCTCCCAGATAGCCCCCACATCTGTCATTATTTTACGCGCTGAGATAGGCAGATTGGTATAATATCGTTTTATATCTGTGATATCCATTCGCTGATTAACCATAACTTTATAGTTAGAGATAATTCTCCCATACTGCTTATTATTATCATCAATCAGGCCAACAACCTTTTCAAATAGCTGTAGCTCCCCTTTGGTCAAGCAATATTGCAAAATAGCATTGAATAAATACTCTTCAAAGCTTTTGTTCTCCTTGTATAACGTCCACAGCCGAAGCATCATATTTAGGGCCTTTTCAGTTTTGCCAAAAAAAAGCTGTCTTTCCAACCCATAATAAAACAAAAAAACGTAGCCGATATCAACTGGAATGGAAAAATCTGACAACCATTTGAGGTACAAATACCTTGATTGTGGCAGCATATGCTTATAAGTTGGGAAATATCCGATATCATTTTTCGCTAATTCTAAAGGGCATGGTGTTATAGGTAGATTTATATTAATTGCACTAGGTTCGATATAACCAGGTTCCCTATCCGCTTTCCCAATAAGGTGACTACTTCTTCCCTCTTGATTAGGAGCAAAATTCTTAAATACTCCATTTTCAAACCACAATAATTCCAAAACATCATTGGGAATTGCAAAGGAATGACTTGCTATTTCACAATTGACTTTTTGCAACTCGTTACTCATAATTATCCCCTTTTTCGCAGCACGTTAGTGAACATAGTCACCTCACCTTATCATCCTACTCAATCCTATCGCCCAACTTCTCATTAACCAGCTTCTGCAGTTCCCCTTTTTCTGCCCACGGCAGGGTGTCCACAGCAAAGAAGTTTCGTCTAGAAATCTGGTTAGCACCTTCATCAAAGCCAAAGATGTAGGACATAGCGATATCAAAAATGATCTGAGTGGGAGCAAAGCCAAATACCTGGCACTCCAAGATATGCTTTATCCGCTCCATATCATCTGGATATAGACTCTTCATCAGAGGATTACGATAAAGCCTTTTAACTATTTCCGTAATATAAAGGCCTGACTTCATGTAAATGACTATAATCATCCGTTGCACAAATGATATTTTTACCAGTCGAGCGATCCTTTAAAAGGCCTGCTAAAATTTCCGGCTGTAGCTCTATAATATTGTTTTCCTCCACGTCCACAGGAGCTATTTTATCCAAACACATAGTATCCCCTTCGCTAATCTTTATCTTTTCCTTCTAGTTGTAAATTAGCTATGTTATTACTCGTTTATTACGTATTCACGCCATAATACCATGTTAGAAATTCTAGAAAAGGTATAAATATCCTGCAAAACAGGGAAAAATATTATAGGCCACGCTCACTCACTCCCCTCTCACGCCCTCAAATTTCGTTTCTGAACGTCGCAAGGTGTCAGCGAGAATAGGTTACCCTCACAAGTGCAATAGCAAGTGCTATGAGCCAACCATGGCCCTTCTACGGCCTATTTAATAACTCTTCGCCTAATACTGCAGACATTTTAGCCAAAAATGTGATGAAGACTCAGTGTTACTTTCTCATTTTGGGGCCAGCTTACACCTATTATACCAAATCGCTTAGACAGACGGGTGTCCATCTTCTCCGCCCACCGTACAGAGAAAGAGAAAAATATTTTAGCAATTCTTCACGCAAAAAACCGCAAACACTGTGCCAACCGCAGGACATTTCTTTCTGTCCACTGTATGGCTACAAATATAGTATATTTTTACGGATAACCTGTAGTTACCGAAAAGAATGTTCGTTATAAATTACAAAATAGCGCTTTGGGCGTTTTTATGATTTTATCAGTTATAACTGACAAAATTGGCGATTTCAAGGATTTTATCAGTTATAGATTATAAAACTAGTGATTTCTAGGATTTTATAAGTTATATCTGACGAAATCCCCTTTCCTTATTGTGTTTCAGTTATAAAAATGCTATACTTTTTGTATGATGGAAAGGAGGCACTTCTTTCATGATTAAAAGAGAAATGTATATGAAACGCATCCGCCCCTTTATCGGAACGGATTTAATAAAGGTTATGACCGGTATCAGGCGTTGCGGCAAGTCCGTAATGCTAGAGCTGATCAAGCAAGAGCTCATAGAAAGCGGTATCAAGCCAAAGCAATTTATTTCTATCAATTTTGAGGATATGAATTACGCCCATCTGCAAACTGCCCAGGCCCTGCACGAGGCAATTACTAAGCTAGCAGCAGGTATTGAAGGCAAGGTGTATCTTTTCTTTGATGAAATTCAAGAGGTAGAGGGCTGGGAAAAATGCATTAATTCTTTCCGTGTATCACTAGATTGCGATATCTACATTACAGGCTCCAATGCCAAACTATTATCGGGCGAGCTTGCGACATATCTTGGTGGTCGTTATGTAGAATTCATCATCTATCCATTTTCCTTTGCCGAGTTTTTGGAATTATACGGAACAATCACTCCAGATGAATCAATTCCAAAATGCTTTCAAAAGTATCTTATCTCCGGCGGCATGCCTTATCTCGCAAATATTAGATATGCCGATGCTCCTACTAAACAATATCTCCACGATTTGTTTAATTCGGTTCAATTGAAGGATATTGTGAAACGTAATAAGATTAGGGATGTGGATTTACTAGAGCGTGTCATTGCTTACTTTATTGGT
>CAMGAZ010000057.1 GCA_946008205.1 uncultured Clostridium sp.
GGACTTAATTTATATGTTTTATATTTCGAAATATCTAATTCTGATAATTCCTCATTGAGACGTTCTTCATACTCAGATTGACTTAAATTTTCTTTATCAAGCTTTGCCATAATGGATGTTTTATTTTTAATCAATGCATTTTGATCTACCTCATTAACACTTAAGTAACCTCTGTTGTCATAATTGTCCGGAAATGTAATAAGATTCGCTTCAACCATTTTTATTAACGCCTCAAACATATCTGATTTATATTTCGATGGCTCTATAAGCTTTAATTTATTTGATGCATTTGGATATCTACTAATATATTCTGGAGCGTACTCTTTATCAATTAAGCCTTTGTGCATAACTCCATTTACATCTTTCCAGTCCATTATTAAAGCATCTCTAACCCATGAGTTACCGCCACCGCCAGAACCAGCATCAGCTAGAAATATCTCTATGTTATCATAATCTACTACATCACCATTATAATCTAATAAAATTTTATGTATTTCATTGATTTGGTCTTGCGTCATCATTGGAGTTTTTCTTTTTAATCCAATATCAACGAAACTAATACAGTTCACAATATCCATTGTGTATCCGCGCTGTTCGTCATATTTTAATTCCCCGATAGAAAGAATTGAGTTATCAGTGCTTCTTGCAGGGTCATAAGCTAAAACAAATTTTCTTTTACTAGTTTCATTGTATAAAATAGGCGGACGCACATAAGAATTTCGTGTAATCAAAGCTCTTTTGATAATTTGATTTACCCCACCGTCTTCTGTAAACCGATTATAATATTCTCGCATTGCTTTTTCTGGATTATTTCTCATTTCTGCGTCTACAGTTTCCTGTGTAAGTAGTGATGCAGGATAAATTTTACCACCTACAGTGCCACGAATGACGACATCGCAATTAATATCAGCTACAAAATAATCTTTGTTTCCAAGGATCATTTGTTTAGAAAAATCACGATATTTTTCATAAAATGGGGTATCAATAGACGACGCCGATGATATATAAAAAAGTTGATTTGGAATTTCTTTTGGAATTGCCTTGATAGTTTCGCTATCAATATTACCACCAAGTTTTAAATCTTTATTAACAATTGTAAATGCAGCATAAACTTGCATCATATTTTGGTCAAGCCAGCCGCACTCATCAAAAACTACTAAATTGCCACGAGCGCCACGACGACGGTCCACGTTACTATTGAGCGTTTTCGTAAAAGATCCATTGTAAAGAGAATAAAAATGACCAGATGGATTGTGAACAAAGCCATCACCAGCCGCATTTTTAATCTCAATTTGTTGTTTAAAAACATCAGTTAATCCAGTCATTGATTCTATATTTTTATTTGCTATATTCTCCAACGTCTTAAACGTTTGTATGGCTTGATCACCAGAACCGGATGCTATATAACTCCAGTAATTGTTAAAAAGCATCCCTTTTGTCATCAATATTAAATCCGTAATAGAGCTTTTGCCAAACGATTGTTATTATCTGTAGGCTTTTTATCCTACACTCTGGAAGTTTCCCTCATTTTCATCGATATGTCGATTCATATCCAGTCTAGCATATATTTTCACCTACGACTCTACGTTTAGGTGGATTGGACTCGTGGGAATATTATATTTATTCAATTCCTATGCGTTACGGTGAGCCACAGCCTTGCGCAATCTGTGCTTTACCTCGGTATTAGCGTGCTTTAAAGTTTAGCGTCTACCGATTTTCCAATCTTTATTTTTCAGCATATTTCTATGCAGCGAAGCCTAAAAAGTGTTTTATTTTTTCATATTTTCTTTGTAAATAAAATAAACCATCTTCATAATAAAGACAGTTTATTAATTTATTCATTTCTTTAAAGCTCGTACACATTAGGCGATGCTTCCGTTCATTTTCTGTATAAATTTGAGTTTTAATACCAAAATTATTTAATTTCTCTTGTATATATATTAATGGAGCAATGTTAGCACAGGTAATATGCATATATGTTTGATTATTGCTACCATAATAACATCCATCTCCATCTATATATCCACGCAACCAATCAAAGAAAAATTTATCATCAACAATTGGATATGTATCTTTTAATGTCTTATTTTTTTCAATACCATTTTTAATTAAGTCACAAACTAAATTTTTAGAATACACTCTTAAAATATCACTATGCCCACTATGAACAATTTGTGATTCACATATTAATACGTCTTTTGGGTCGGAATGATATATAATATTTTGCCCTCCCAATTCATTATTCAGCTTCTCCAAAATATATTTATCGTCCGATTGGAGTTCCATTCCAAATTCATAACTATGCTTATCCTCGTCATAGACTATATAACCGTCAGCATATATAAATCCAAGAAAATATGCTTTTAACTGTGTATCAATATTATTAAAATATGTAACGTTGATATCTCTTTTTTTACTCTTTAAATTCAATTTATTTACTTTTCCTTGTATTTGCCTTGCGCTAAATCCAAGAACTTCACCAATTTCTGTGCTCGTCATTGAGTTATAGTTATTTTTTATAAATTCAACATCTTGATTTGAAAATATACTATTTTCATATTTGCATCCAAGTCCATTTCTTTTAATATTCCTATGTAATAGCCATGAATTAATTTGTTCACGTTTAAATTCTTTTCCCAATGCGTGTGCAATTTCTTTATTAGACATAGTTACATAATTATCTAAAATAAATTTTTCCTGATCGTCATTAAATATTCTTTTCTTTCCCATGTCCAATTTCCCCCTTTATAATAAAAAAGGGTGGATGAACAGTCCACTCTCAATTAGCATATTCGAAAAACAGTCGAATGCCATTTTGTAACAAACACTTTTCTTATTAACCTCTACTACAAACCCATAAAACATAAGGCTTGTTCCAACTCATCTGTACACAATAAGCCTGTGCATCAAATAATTCTGCTCCAAGAACTTCTTGCATAAACTTTACTGGATTTCTTTGATAGTAAGCTTTAATTTTTGCAATCTGCTCATATCTCTCTAATTTTCTCTGGGACATAGAATAGTCATTTGGTTTAACAAATACTTTATAATCACTTGGTAGTACAATATTGTTTTGTTCTAAAATTTGATCCAATAATACCACCCCTTCGCTAACTAGTCTTGTGGCAATATTCTGAAATATCAATACCTTGCTCTTTAATAAATCTTTTCAAATCAATATTTTCTCGTAATAAAATTCTCGCCGTTTCTTCGTTCTGGTCCGCTTTTTCTTGAAGCTTTACAAGCATCTCTCTTTGCTTAATCAACATATCATTATAATCATTTTCGTCGAGTCTAATCTGTTTAATAATTGAAGCATTGCTAATATCCGCAACCTGTCTCATGCCTTCGGAAGTTCCTATATCAAATGCATTTACCTCGGCATCTCGTAGATTTATTTCTTTTAATTTTTTAACAATTCCAGTAAAAGTATTTTCACCTTTGCTTGAGTTTTTGTTATGTTTTAAGCTCAAACAGCTCTGTTCTGCAAGCTGTGATATCGTGGCACTAATATTTTTTTTAGCATCTAACAGTGTTTTCATTTCAGAAGCATTTGCATTAGTATTTGCCATAACTTTAGCTATTTTATCGTCAAGTTTCGCCTGTTGCAAGAAACCTCTTACTATGGTAATTGCAGAAGATGTTCTCATCATATCCTCGTTATCTCCGCCAAGATCCAAATATCCAATCAACTGAGAATACAACAACGGCTGATCTTCAAGCTTTTCTCCTTCAAATGGGTCATAACCCAGTAGTCGAATAACGTCTTTTCTATTTTTTTCAAACTCGTTACTAACTTCCTGACTATCAATCAATGTCTGTGCGGCTTCTTTATTGCCACTTTCCAAAGCAGCAACCTGTTTAGCATCTTCGACAAATGTATTAAAAATATCTCCATCACGCCAACGCATTCCACGATATTGCGGCATACTGACATTTTTAATATACGCATCCCAAATTGTAGGTCTACGAATCTGACCTTCTTGATTAGCCCATTCTGCATAACTAGAGTCCCACAAGTTGTTTAAAAATGGGCGATCTATAATTTCAAGAGCCTCCATTACAGTTTTTTTAGTACAGGCACCGAACTCATTTCTATTATCGTCCCAATCTAACGCGATTTTTCTAACACAATCCTTGCAAACAAAAGTAATTCCACTCATAACTAATGGATTTGTACTCACGTAAAATTCAGTTCTCTTTTTTTCTTTTAAACAATAATGGCATAAATATTTCTTGTCGTCTGCGACAGTTTTCTTTTTCACCGCAGATTTTTTACCTGCGCTTCTTGTAGCCATACACAACCGCCGCCTTTCTTAATTATTCATATACGAAAAAGAAGCTCAAATTACTGAGCTTCCTTTTCCTTAGCGGCTTTAGCCTCTGCAATTTCTTTATTAATTCTTGCGAACTCAGTCTGAAAATGCTCATCATTCTTAAACACTAAAACGGTCTTATCTGGATTTGTACGGTCGGGTTTTACATCAACTACCTGACAATTTGCCTTGAGAAGGGCTCGTCCAACACCCATATTAAACACCAAACGACTTTCCTTGTTTTTGTTTTCCATAATTCATTGCTCTCCTTTATGTTTTTCTTATTTACATATTAAAAATGGCGGGGAAATTCCCCGCCGCTCGGTGGACCAGGATGTACAACACATCAGCCCCAATATTAAATTATATAGCTAATTCGTCTTTGAACCTAAAAACAAATCAATTGGCATATGATCTTTTAATTGCTCTATTCAAATATAAACCCAAAACATAGTTTTACTATTTGGATTTAAAGCACATAGCTCATACTTCAACCCATTTTTATATAAAAAATTTCTTAAATTCAAACTATAACAGCAATATAACTTATCCATCTTGTACCTCATTCATTTGTGCTGTCTAATTTAAAATAAACTTTTCAGTTCCAACGCAACCATATTTTTTGTCAAAAATAAACATCTTACAAGCCGCTTTTGAACTTTTACCCAATTTATTGAACGCATAAGGATCTGTTCCCTGAAATGACGGACATACTAATAGCTCCGTATCATGACTGTCATGTTCATTACCAGAAATAATTCTATCATTGTGAAAATGGCCAATAAACACATAATCAATTAACTTTCTATGTTTAACACTCAAATCTTTAAGTGCCGTTTCTAAATTTTTAATTGTATGACCATGCATAGCCATAACATTAAAATTATAAATCGGAACCTCAATATAATCATATCCGTCATTCAGATGCACAGACACTCTAGTATTGTATTTAAGCATATCTGCAATATAATGACCAATTACATACTCCATATCCTCATGAACAAGTTCATTTGCCTTCGACCCAATTGGACGAGATTGTGAGTGATTTGACGTTGGAGTGTGGTAATAATCTATATAGCAATATGCTGACAATTCATTCAAAAAATTGGCAATTAACCTAGCCACGGTTACGGTTGCTTCAACAACAGGAACTTCATTCAATTTCAAATCTGTCAAACGCAAGATCCCCTGAATTGTATCAGCCAACTCAACAATATAAAGCTTACTAATGTTATTAAATTGTATATATTTAACAAGCATACCAAGCAATTTATTAAATCTTTCTTCGCAGATTGATAGTGAATACTCATTTGTTTCAATCTCGAAGTTGGCCCCAGCTTGAATATCTGCAATTGTTAGCACATATTCCCTGTTATAATCTATAAGATAATCACTATTTCCAACAATAACTTTGGGCATTGTAAGGGTTTGGATAGCATCTCGAATATTCTCATAGAATAATTCCTCTCTACTATCAAACCTTAAGCTCCTATTGGCTTCAACTTTAGTCGCATATAGCTTCTGACGTTCCTTCTCCAGCTCATACTTTGCCTTCTTTATCTCTTCAAGATATTTATCTTCGCCAACAATCTTATCCGAATTTGCCTCAAACACGTTCTTAAACGCCGCCCATGTTTTTCTATATGCGGATTCGGTTTTATTACACCCGAACTCATCATTAAAAATTTGCGCCATCTGTGGCCAAGTAAAGCCAAGAGAGTCTTTCATTTGACACACCCTATAAAAGTATTCATTATCACTTTCTCCCTGTATTCTCTTCAAATTCTCATCCATACCCATCACCATCACTTCTTTTTACTTATCTTTTTCTTTTTATTGATTTTTTTTCTAAATGCTGGACTAAATTTTGCATATGGAATGAATTTTGCAGGTGTTATAACTTTTTCTTGTGTTCTTGGGTCTCGTACCTCATGCTCTGGAGAATATCTACCGCCAAATACAAATCCAAGAGAAAGACGAATTTCTGACGGATTATCTTCTGTGGCTGTACTCATATTACTAACGATTATTTCATCGAGCGCATCTAAAACCGTAGCCATGTTATGAATATAAAATCCTGTTTTTTCAGCTAGTAACCTCGATAATTCATATTTTGTTAACACTCTTTCCATATCTTTTTGTCCCTTCTTAGCTGCCATTATTCGTAGTCCTCGTCGTAATTGACACTAAGCTTTACCGTCCTATCTGCAAAATCAGAAAGCAGTTCACTAAAATTAATTAATTCTCCAGTGTCCACATTTTCAAGAGCCACAACGCCATCTTCGATAGAAAGAATACCTTTTGCATTTAAACTATATTTAAGAGTAATATTTGCCATAATTTTGTACCTCCATGCTGTCATTCATTTTGTATTGTCGGGCGATATATTAATATTCCACATACCGCCCAACAAATCCTGCTTAATTTATGTTAAATTTATAATAAATCACTCAATCAATTCGTCTGCATGTCTACTGATCCAACCTCTATGATTAATAGTCAAATGGCATACTATGGACCTTTCTTCTCCCTCAAAATGCTTAATGTATCTAATGAATCCACTTTCAGACGGATTTGGAAGGTCACACTGTAAGTCATGCCCAATTACAACAACTTTAGAATTATCACAAACTCTCGTTAATGTCTTTTTCAACTGGGGCGTCATATAATTCTGGGCCTCGTCTAACAATATTACCTTACCGTCTAAGTTTGTGCCACGAAGATATGTGTCTGTAATACAAGTAATGTATCCAGTGCCATTCTTTTGATTTACCATGCTTTCATCATTAATTGCAGTATTAGGATTAATATTACAATTAATCAAAGCCTGATAAAATGCCTCAAAATAAACAGAGCTCTTTTCAGTAATAGAACCAGGAAGCCATCCCTGCTTACGTTCACCATAAGGTGCCATGATATATACAATGCCATCATAAAATCCATACTGGACAAGAAGGTTAGCAACCCCTGTTGCCACAGTTGTTTTTCCGCAACCAGATTTTGCATTACACCATATAATATCATAATCTGGACTCCAAATAGCATTAGCAAACTTCAACTGTTCGGGGTCCAACTTCATTCCATAAAAATTGGTATTATCTATAGCTATTGGAGCTTCACCATAGTATTCCTGTTGAACTTTTTTCTTAGCCGCCATATGCTACCTCCGTATTAAAATAGTTCATCTAAACTCTCAACAATTTTATCAATAACGCCATTTTCTAGCGCCTCATCCTCATCCATAAACCAATCAACTGTTGCCTTTCGCTTAAAAATCTTCGAGTCAATTTTTGTCTTACTCATTAAATGGTCAACAGTTTTCTTCGAAAGCTTATCAAAGTACTTCTTTGTAGATTCTACTTGATCTGCCTGTCCAGAATATGCACATGAACCTGAATGTACCATAACATGAGAACCTTTAAGTCCAAGTCTAACATGGCCAGATGCAAGAATCTCCGCTGCAGCACTATATGCCGTGCAATAATTGATAGTCCATACTGGCGTTTTGCTAATTTCAATCATGTTAATAATACTCCACATAAACACAGCATCCCCGCCACAACTATCAATAAAGATTTTAATTGGCCGTCTCTCTTGTATTGGAATATCCTTGTCATCTTTGTTGCAGCGCAAAATCATTTCAATTAAGCCCTGAGCACAATCTTCAACACCGTCGTTTAGCCAAAAAATCCTATCTTGTTCATCTCTGTAGAAATTTCTTAAAGTTGGGTCAGGTATATGTAATTTCGCTACAATTTGTGGTAATCGGATTAATTCATTATTCAGCACGTCGATCCTGCTACGCATCTGGATCAATGCTGACT
>CAMGAZ010000058.1 GCA_946008205.1 uncultured Clostridium sp.
AAATAATGGAAAAATAGAATTTAAAGAGTTATTATAAAGTTGCTTTTATACTTGACAAAATATAAAAAAAGGGTTAATATATTAAAATGTAAATTTAAACAAGTAGACTGAATTACAAAGGGAGGTTTGACAATAATGGAAGAGAAGGGCGTACTAGTAACTCAAGAAGGATACGAAAAATTAGAAAAAGAACTAGACTATCTTAGAACTACAAAGAGAGCAGAAATAGCAGAAAAAATAAAAGTAGCATTAGGGTTTGGAGACTTATCAGAGAACTCAGAATATGACGAAGCAAAAAATGCACAAGCTGAAAATGAAGGAAAAATAGCAGAATTAGAAAATAAAATAAGATATGCTAAAATTATAAATGAATCCGAAATAGATACAAAAACTGTTCAAGTAGGAAATATTGTTAAAGTATACGATGAAGACTTTGATGAAGAAGTAACATACACAATCGTAGGTTCAACAGAAGTTGATTTAGCTCAAAATAAAATATCTAATGAATCACCTGTTGGCGCAGCATTATTAGGCAAAAAGAAAAATGACACAGTTGAAGTAAAAACACCTGCAGGATTATCTAAATATAAAATACTTTCAATTACAAAATAAGTAAAAGCAAAAGGAAATTACCTTTTGCTTTTTATTATTATATTTGGATGGCCGACTCCAAAGCCAACTTTATCATGGCGTTCAATCCATTCTGTCTTTCTTCAGGACTAGCGATTTTTTCTATAAATTTAGAATCTACTACGCTCATTAAGCAAGCAGCTTTTTTATTTAATAACTGTGCATTATAGAACAATGCGAAAGCTTCCATTTCAGCACTTATTGGATTAAAGCCTCCAGGAATTCTTGACAAAAATTTATTAACGTCAGTCATATAGACATCGAAACAATCTGTGCAAACTGTATTTCCTTTATAAATAGGAACATTTATATCCTGTGATACTTTTTCAATAACACTATTAAGAGTAGAATCAGAAGATGTTAAATGGCAATTCTCATTGTTCAATGTTAGTGCATAATTACTTTCAGAATAGCAATTTTCAGAAAGAACAATATCAAATAAATTTAAGTCTTTGATATAAGCTCCACAAGAACCAATACGAATAATAGAATCAACTCCATAAAATTTATATAATTCATAAGAGTATATACCCATGCTTGGCATTCCCATACCAGAAGCAAAAACACTTAATTTTTTTCCTTTATAAGTTCCGGTATAGCCAAACATATTTCTAACAGAATTTACAAGTTTAACATCATCTAAAAAATTATCTGCAATATACTTTGCCCTAAGTGGATCGCCGGGCATAAGTACAACATCTGCAATATCGCCTAAATTAGCTTCATTATGTGGTGTCATAATATAATTTCCTCCTTTAAAAATTCTTTTAAGATGCTATAATTATATCACATAAGACAAAGAGTGCAAGTTATTAGTGACATTCTCTAAAAAAATAAAAATCTAAATTTGACTTAAACTATTGAAAAATGGTAAAAGTATGATAGAATATAATGCATAATAGAGAAAATTTGTTTGATTAATAGGAGAAACAGATGATAGCATATTTAAAAGGAAATATAATGACAAAGTCAGAAGAATACATAATATTAGAAGTACAAGGAATAGGATATAAAGTATATATGTCTAAAAAGTCCATAGATGAGTTAGATGAAGAAGGACAAGTAAAGGTTTATACATATCTAAAACTTAGAGAAGACGATATTAGCTTATTTGGATTTAGCTCAAATGAAGAATTACATATGTTTGAATTATTGATATCAGTAGGAGGAATAGGTGCAAAATCAGCAATAGCAATACTTTCTAACATAAAGCCATCTAGGTTTGCTCTAGCTGTAATAACGAATGATGTTAACTCATTAAAAAAATTGCCGGGAATAGGAGCAAAAACTGCTCAAAGAATTATTCTGGAATTAAAAGATAAAATAAAAACAGAAGAAGCTATAGACGTGCAAAATGCTAAAAATATGGAAGAAAAAGTACAGAATGAGGAAGACACTGAAGAGCTTATTCAAGCTTTACAAGTGCTAGGATACAGAAGGTATGAAATAAATAAGATATTATCTAAAGTAAAAGCTACGACGCTGGAAGACAAAATAAAAGAGGCTTTACAATATTTAGCAAAATAATTTTATACGAGAGATGCAATTAATTTGAAAGAAATTATTTGTAACATATTTGCGCTCTAATAGAGGCAAGAAAGGAATGAAATAAAAGAATGAATACAAATGAACCACTAGCATATA
The DNA here is from genome assembly GCA_946008205.1 of uncultured Clostridium sp. GTDB lineage: Bacteria > Bacillota > Clostridia > TANB77 > CAG-508 > CAG-245. The sequence continues at coordinate 2,275 of CAMGAZ010000058.1, forward strand.
GAATGAGTCCTAAAACTTTAGATGACTACGTTGGGCAAGAACATATTCTAGGACAAGATAAAATTTTATATAGAACAATAAAGGCGGATAGACTATCAAGTATTATTCTTTGGGGACCTCCAGGATGCGGGAAGACATCTCTTGCAAGAGTTATTAGTAATACAACAAAATATAAATTTACAAAATTAAATGCAGTAACAGCTGGTGTTGGAGATATAAAAAATGCCATAGAAGAAGCTAAAAATCCATTATTAAATCCATCAGGAAAATGTATATTATTTATAGATGAGATTCACAGATTTAATAAGTTGCAACAAGATGCTTTGCTACCATTTGTAGAAAATGGCACAGTGATATTAATTGGAGCTACAACAGAAAATCCATATTTTGAAGTAAATAAGGCATTAATATCAAGGTCAATGGTATTTAGACTAGAGCCACTTACAGTTGATAATATATATACTATATTAAAAAATTCTTTATCTAAGCCAGAGGGATTAGGAGAATATAAAATAAAAATCTCTGATGACACATTATACAAAATTGCAGAAACCGCCAATGGTGATGTAAGAACAGCCTTAAACGGACTAGAAGTAGCAGTTCTTACAACTAAAATGGGAGAAGATGGATATATAACAATAACAGACCAAATTGCCAAAGAGAGTGTGCAAAACAGAAAGGCAATTTTTGATAAAAAGGGGGATAGCCATTATGATAATATAAGTGCATTTATAAAATCAATGAGAGGTAGCGACCCAGACGCAACTGTATTTTATCTAGCTAGAGCCTTAAATGGTGGAGAAGACCCAATGTTTCTTGCAAGGAGAATTGTAATTGCTGCAGCAGAAGATGTTGGAATGGCTAATCCAAATGCATTAGTAATAGCCACAAATGCTATGCAAGCTGTACATATGGTTGGAATGCCAGAAGCAAGAATTATACTAGCAGAAGCGGCGATATATGTTGCCACATCTAAAAAATCAAATGCAAGCTATTTAGCAATAAATAAAGCATTAGAAGATGTTGCCAATAAAGACACTGGAGAAGTACCAATGCACATAAGAAATGCTCCAGTTGAGGGAATGGAAAAAGAGGGATATCATGTTGGATACAAATATCCACATGATTATCCAGGGCACTATGTAGAACAACAATACTTACCAGATAAAATGTTAGGAACTAAATATTATATAAAAGATGAAAATATACCAGAGTAATTATATTAATTAGGAGCAATCGCACTAAGATAGATAAAAAATAGGTATTCCCCATAGAGGAATACCTAATATTTTTTATTCAGATTTTTTACTTTTTTTATCATCTGATACAACTTCTTTTATTGCTCCTAAACTTGAAAGTGCACTTGTTGCTTCAAATGGGATAAATACTTTATTTGCATCTCCATTAGCAATATCCTTTAAAGCTTCTAGAGACTTTAATTGTACTAAAGTATCATCTGGATGAGCTTTCATCATTGCATCATAAACTAGATGAATTTCATTTGCTCTTGCTTCAGCCACTTTTTTAATAGCTTCAGCTTCACCGGCAGCTTTTCTAATTCTAGATTCTTTTTCAGCTTCAGCCTCAAGAATAGCAGCTTCTTTTTTACCTTCTGCAAGTGTAATTGCAGATTGTCTTTCACCTTCAGCTTGAAGGATTTGAGCTCTCTTATTTCTTTCAGCATTCATTTGCTTCTCCATAGCATCTCTAATATCTGCAGGAGGAGTGATATCTTTTATTTCAACTCTATCAATTTTGCATCCCCATTGATCTGTTGCTTCATCAAGAATTGCTCTTAATTGCTCATTAATTAAATCTCTTGAACTAAATGTTGCATCTAAGTCCATCTTACCAACTATATCACGAATTGTTGTAATAGCTAAGTACTCGATACCTTTCTTTAGAGATTGAATTTCATAAACAGCCTTAGCTGGGTCTGTTACTTTATAGAATACAACAGTATCTATTGTTATAGTAACATTATCTTTTGTGATAACTCCTTGTGGTGGAACGTCCATAGTTTGTTGCTTTAAACTTACAACACTTCTAACACGGTCAACAAAAGGAATTATAATTGTAAGACCTGCATCAGCTATTTTGTGAAATTTACCTAATCTTTCAATAATATAAACTTCTGATTGTCTTACGACTTTGATTGATTTTACAGCTATAACTAATATTATAACTAGTAATACGATTAAAAACCACATAGTGTTTCCTCCTATAAAATAATATATATATTAAAAAATTAAAAACAAATTAATTTTTTTGTATTAGTTCAGATTTTACTTTTATGTCGATGGGTTCAATAACTAATTTTACTCCATCTATTCCTAAAACTCTAATTTTACTTCCAACTGGAATAACATCTTTGTAATCTGTTACAACTGCAGACCAAATATCACCACTAACTTTAACCTGACCTACATCTCCAAAATGAGAATTAACTTCCTTAGTAACAATACCTTCTTTACCAATAATTGCATTAGAATTGGTAACAACGTTGTCTTTTTTATTAAGCTTTTTAGCCAAAGGTCTAGTTAAACCAATTAGAGCAACTGACAATACTACAAATATTGAAGTTTGAGCTATTACATTATGAATAACTAAACTTAGTAAGCAGGTTATAAGAGCTGCAACTCCAAACCAAAAAACTAAAAATCCAACAGTTGCAATTTCAATTATAAAACATAATCCGGCTATAATTAGCCAAATTTGCCAAGGTAACATAGCAATACCTCCTGTATATTTATTCAATAATGATATTATATCATAGAAAGGTCGGAAAATAAATAGTTTGATGAAAAATAATTTTTATAAAATTACCGAAATTGATTGCATTTGCAAGCGTTTTATGATACAATAACTAAGTCGATAAAAGTAACAAAAGGAGTGTTAAAAAATGCAAATAGTAAAATACATAATGGTAGCCTTATATATCATAGTTTGTTTAGGATTAATAATTGTAACAATGATGCAAAATAAAGATAGCCAAGGTGCTTCAGGCACGATAGTTGGATCTTCTACAAATAACTTCTACGAGAAGAACAAGAGTAGAACTCGTGAAGGAAAAATGAAAAAGTGGACAATTATACTAGGAATTGCTTTTGCTGTGTTAGCGATAGCTTTGGGAATTGTATACGTTATATAGGAGTATGATAAAATTATATAAATAAGGCGACAGATTTTCTTCTGTCGCCTTTATAGCTCATAAATATATATAAATTTGAAAATAATATATAAAGTGAAGAGGTGATAAAATGGGAAGAAAGAAAAAAGTAAAAAGCGATAAAATAAATTTAGAAGAAATATTACAAAATGAAAATTATAAAATAGGAAATTTTAGAAGAAATGAGAGAGGTTTTGGATTTGTAAATATTGGTGAAGAAGAAATATTTATTTCGCCAAAACTTACTAAAAGTGCACTAGATGGGGACAATGTGCTAATAAAAATCTTTGAAGACAAGGATTTCGAAAATATGGACAAGCAAAAAAGAGAAGGAATGGTAGTTAAAATTATAAAACACGAAAATGACACTTTAGTAGGAACTTACAAAAAAAGTAGAAATTTTGGATTTGTAATTCCGGATAATAAATCTGTAAGTGAAGATATATACATTCCAAAGAAGAAGTCAGCAGGAGCACGAAATAATCAAAAGGTAGTTGTAAGAATAGATAAATATGCTGATGAAAATAACAAAGCAGAAGGTACAATTGTTGAAATAATAGGAGGGATAGACGAAGCTGGAGTGGACATGCTTTCACTTATTAAAGAATATAGACTTCCAAATGAATTTCCTCAAAATGTTATAGATGAGGCTATTGCAATTCCACAGATATTGGATGAAAGCAATATACAAAAACGTGTTGATTTAAGAAATGAAGAAATATTTACAATAGATGGGGAAGATGCAAAAGATTTAGATGATGCAGTTAATGTAAAGAAAAATGATGATGGAACATATACTTTAGGAGTTCATATTGCAGATGTTAGCTATTACGTTAAATCTGGCTCAAAGCTAGATAAGGAAGCTATAAAAAGAGGAACAAGCATATACATGATGGATAGAGTAATTCCTATGCTTCCAAAAGAACTATCTAATGGAATATGTAGCTTAAATGAAAATCAAGATAGATTTACAATATCTGTTATAATGAAAATTGATGAAAAGGGAAAAGTTGTAGATTCTGATGTTTTTAAATCTGTAATAAAAACAACTAGAAGAATGAACTATAATGATGTAAATGACATATTTAAATATACAGATGTGCAGAATAATGTAAATGAATTAGATGAAAACGAATTAGAAAGAGTAGCCAAAGTAGCTAGAAAGTATGAACCATTTATTGAACATTTTGCAAGAATGAGAGAACTAAAGAATATCCTAAAAGCCAGAAGAGATAGAAATGGTAGTTTAAATTTAGATATACCAGAAAGCAAGATAATACTAAATGAAAATGGAATTGCAGTAGATGTAAAAAGATACGATTATTTAGAATCAAATGAAGTAATAGAGCAATTCATGCTTACTGCAAATGAAACAGTTGCAGAAAAATTTTATTGGCTTCAATCACCTTTTATTTATAGAGTACACGAAGTACCAGACATTGATAAAGTAAATGAATTAAATAAATTTTTATTTAATTTAGGATATAAAATAAGAGGGGTAAAAAAGGATGATGAAGACAGCATTCATCCAAAAGCATTTGCTCAAGTGCTAGATGAAGTAAAGGGAAAACCAGAGGAAAAAGTAGTATCAAATTTAATTTTAAGAACCTTAAAAGTCGCAAAATATGAAAGCGAGAATAGAGGACATTTTGGTATTGCAAGTAAATGCTATTGTCACTTTACATCACCAATAAGAAGATATCCGGATTTGTTCATTCATAGAGTAATATCATCATATTTAAAACATGATTATAATATAAATGACGAACTAAGGAAGAAGTATGAAATTGAAGCTATAAAGTATGCGGAAAGTTCTTCCGAAAGAGAAAAAGATGCACAAAAAGTTTAACGTGACGCAGAAAAGATAAAGAAAGCTGAGTATATGGAAAGCAAAATTGGAGAAGTATTTGATGGAGTTGTATCTAGCATTACAGCTTTCGGAATGTTTGTTGAATTAGACAATACTGTAGAAGGATTAATAAGATTCGAATATATGGGAAATGAATATTTCATATATGATGATGAAAGAAAAACTCTAACAGGAGAAAACAGCAAAACAGTATATAGAGTTGGAGATGAAGTAAGAATAGAAGTAATTGATGCAGATAAAATAACTAGAAATATTGACTTCAAATTATATAAAGAAGAATAAGAAAAAAGTAAATATTTATTTTTAATAGAAGATAAATATTTACTTTTTATTGAAATTATCAAATTTAACTAAATATTGCACCTACAGCGCCTAAGACACCAGCTGTTCCAAGACCCATGATAATGCCTGCAAGAATTACTCCTGCCATAACAGCGATAATACTCTTTTTAAAATCCATATCTAAAAGGCTAGCTGCTAAAGTACCTGTCCAAGCACCTGTACCGGGAACAGGAATCCCTACAAAAAGAAATAATGCCCAATATAGACC
>CAMGAZ010000059.1 GCA_946008205.1 uncultured Clostridium sp.
AATACTTAGGGAGTAGTTAAATAGATTTTATCATAAGTGTATATATATGAAGAAAGATTGTAGAATTTTTAGATATTTAGCTAAAAAAATGGTAAAATTATAAATAAGGGAACAACAAAACATTTTAAAATAAAGGAATGAGATAATGAAGATAGATAATATAAAGGACATCAATGATATAGAAGAAATACTATATAATGGCTCTAAGGAAGATATTGAGAAAGACTTGAACTATACAAAATATCTTATGAATATTCAAAAAAATGTAGAAGTTTCAAAGTAAATAGTATGAAAATTCTAGAGGCTAGTATAGGATATAAAAGCCATTATACTCCAAACTGTGTTAAATATTTTGGAAATAAATATAAGGGGATATCAAGTATGAACGAAGAAGAGAAAAATAAGGTTAAAGATTTATTAGAATCCTGGAAAAAAGAAGCAAAAAACATAAAAGACACCAGCAATCAACCTAAAAACGGAGCAAGACTGGATAATGGTGATAGCGGAGAGTACACAAAATTAACCCACAAATATCAATAAAAATAATTACTGCTATTAAAACAAGTGCTATCTTTTTTATTTATTTTTTTAAATTAATATTTTTACATATTTTTTCTATTTCTTTGTTCAATTTAGAATCTTTATTTATTTTTTGTTTGTCACTCCAAAATTGAACTACTAAACTGCTTCTTTTTTCCTCTTTTGTCATTTCTTTATTTAGGTCCCTGTTAGATTTCATATTATACTTCCTCCAATTTAACATATATTATACCATCTTTATTTCTATGTCAATTTAACCAACGGTTATGTATAAATAAAAATATAACACTTATAATTCATAATTAGCATTGGTGCATAAGTACAATAAGATATGTGAAGACAGTTGAAAACGAAGAAAAAGCAGAGTATAATAACATTGAATATGTATGAAAAAATAAATATACAAATTCAAATAAGGGTATATAATTAAGGTATAGATAAAAATTCTAGGTTAAACTATTTAAATATACATTTAATAAAAAGACATTAGGAGACTATTTGGCACATAGACTAAGATACATTATAGGGGAAAGGCACACATTGAGAAGAAAAGATATAAAGTTATATAATTATATTGAGGAGATTCTAAATGAACGATAATGATATAGAAGAAATATTAAAATCAAAGTCAATTCCAGAACTTATAATAAAAATGTGAAAGTTTTATCCAAAAGGATTTAATATAGAGAGAATAGATAAAAGGATAAAAAATAAAATAAAAGAGCTTGAAAATGTATATTCTAAAAATAATTCTGATTTAGAAGAAATAGGAAGATTAAATAAAAAGAATATAATCTGTATATAAAAAATTATTAACTATTCGAGAATTTGAAAAAGTTTTGTACTTACAACTAATCCCAGAGGAGTGATATCATGCGCAAAGAAAAATTAGAAGAATTAAATAAAATCATAGAAGAATTCAAAACTACTGAAGTATTTGAACCAGATATAGATAAAAATGAAAAATTCTTAACCACTAAAATCAGAAAGTTTAAATTAAAGAATGGACAAACAATAATAAGAGACCAATTATTCAAAAATGGTAAAGAGGGATCTTCTGCCATAATATTACCAGTAAAAAAGAATAGAAATGTACTGATTGTAATTCAACCAAGAGTATTTAGCGCAAGGGGAGTTGGAATAGAACTTCCAGCAGGGTATGTGGAAAATGGAGAAGAACCGATTGAAGCTGCAAAACGTGAACTTAGAGAAGAAACAGGATGTGAAGCGGAAGAACTTAGATATCTAGGGAGTTTTTACCAAGACCAAGGTTGTTCGAGAGCAATGGTTAATCTTTTCGTAGCTTTAGGGTGTGAAAAGAAGTATGAACAACAGTTGGACAAAGATGAATTTGTAAAATATTTTGAATGTACATATGATGAAGCAATAGAACTTGTAGAAATGGGATATATACAAGGTGCGGAATCAGTGTTAACAATAGAGAGGTCAAAGTCGATTATAAAAAATAACAAATAAGGAGGCAATAATGGTTATCTTTGGTTATGATGTTAGGATATATTTTTTACTATTTATGATTTATTCAGTGTGTGGATGGCTACTAGAAGTTACGTGTAAATTAATACAATGTAAAAAATTTATAAATAGAGGTTTTTTGATTGGACCGTATTGTTCAATATATGGCTTTGGAGCAATTCTAATAACAATATTATTAAAAAAATATATAGATGACCCAATTGCTTTATTTGTAATGGCTATTGTTGTTTGTGGAACGTTAGAATATTTAACAAGCTATTTTATGGAAAAAATATTTAAAGCAAGATGGTGGGATTATAGCCAAAGAAAGTTTAATATAAATGGACGAATCTGCCTAGGAACGATTATTCCATTTGGATTGCTTGGTTTGTTTATAATGTATGTGTCTAATCCATTTTTAATTGAAAAGTTGAAATTATTGCCTGAATTATGGTTAAATATAATTTTTTGGACAATATTAACTATGTATGTAGTGGATAATATTGTTTCAGGAGTTGTTGTGCGTTCAATTAAGACAGCCGATATGAGTGCAAGTAAAGAGACTGACAATACAGAAGAGATAACAAAGAAGGTAAAGGAAATATTGCAAGCAAAATCTATTTTGCATAGAAGGTTGATAAATGCATACCCAAAATTGCAGGCTGTTAAAATTAAAATAAAGGATCAGACTGAAAAAATAAAGAAACAGAAAGAAGAAATAGAAGCACAGATTGAAGATAAAAAAAGAAAAATAATTCAAAAAGTAAATGAAAACGTAAATAAAAAAAGTAAATAGAAAAGTAAATAAAGATTGTGAATGCAAATGGAAAACTAGTAAGTTAAAGAAATAACTTACTAGTTTTTTCTCTTAATTCATTTGCATGAACCAAAAATTTATGATAAAATGGAAAAGTTCGGTACAAAGAGATTATATTAAGAGGAGGAGATTTAGTGGAAAAAGAAGAAAACATTTTAGGATATGAAAAAATTGGAAAGCTTATGAGAAAGTTTTCTATTCCATGCATTATATCATTATTAGTAAATTCACTATACAATATAGTTGACCAGATTTTTATTGGATGGGGAGTGGGCTACTTAGGTAATGGTGCTACAAATGTAGTATTTCCATTTACCATGATTGCACTTGCATGTGCTTTGATGTTTGGAGATGGAAGCTCAGCTTTTCTAAGTTTGAAATTAGGAGAGAAAAAACAAAAAGAAGCTGGAAAAGGTGTTGGCAATGGAATATTTTTGTCAGTAATAGTTTCTTTGGTATTGTGCACTATAGGATTACTATTCTTACCACAAATAACGAATATTTTTGGATGCACAGATGCTTTAAGAGAATTCGCTCTAAGCTATGGATATGTTATTGTTTTGGGATTACCATTTATGATAATTGGTACTACCCTAAATTCAATAATAAGAGCTGATGGAAATCCTAAATATGCAATGATGTCAATGGTATCAGGGGCAATTTTAAATATTATATTGGATCCAATTTTTATATTTGTACTTCATATGGGCGTAAGAGGTGCTGCTATTGCAACAGTAATTAGTCAAATTGTTACAGCTGTTATGAATGTGCTATATATAAAAAGATTTAAATCTATAACAATAGATAGGGAAGCAATAAAGCCTGAGGCTAAAGTTTGCGGAAAAGTTTCTATGTTAGGAATTAGTAGTTTTATTACTCAAATGAGCTTTGTATTTGTAATGGCAGTCGAAAATAATTTGTTAAGTAAATATGGAGCCGAATCAGAATATGGTGCAGAAATACCAATTACAGTTTTGGGAATAGTAATGAAAATTAGCCAAATTCTAAATAGTATTATTGTCGGAATTGCAGCTGGTTCACAACCAATTATAGGATATAACTATGGAGCTCAAAAGTATGATAGAGTAAAGCAAACATTGAAAAATGTATTAGGATTAAGCGTAATTGTAAGCACAGTAGCGTTTATTTTGTTCCAAACTATTCCTGATAAGCTAATTGCAATATTTGGAAGTGGAAATGATACTTATATAAAATTTGCCTGCTTATCATTTAGAACATATTTAATGTTTTGCATTTTTAATGGAGTTCAAATTCCATCGGGAATATTCTTCCAAGCAATTGGAAAAAGTTCAAAGAGTGCAATTCTATCTTTATCAAGACAGATAATATTTTTAATACCAGCCATGATTATTTTATCAAAAATATTTGGCATAATGGGAGTATTGTATGCAGGGCCTGTAGCTGACGGGCTTGCATTTGCGATAGCATTAACGTTATTAATAATAGAAGTTAAACATTTAGGAAAGATTAAAATTAACGATAATAGCCTAATTGATGACACAAGTACAGACAGCATAGTAAAGAATCATACTGTAATTACAATATCAAGAGAATATGGTTCTGGAGGCAGATATATTGGAAGGCTAATTGCTGATAAATTGGGAATAAAATTATATGACAAAGATTTTATAGAAAAATTAGCTGAAGAAACAGGTTTATCACCCGAATATATTGGGGAGAATGAGCAAAAAAGAAGTAAGTTGGATAATTTTAATGATTGATATTATGCAGGACTAAATAATGCTGACCAGCTATTTATAGCTGAATCTAACTTAATAAAAGAAATTGCAAATAAAGAGTCTTGTGTAATAATTGGAAGATGTGCTGACTTTATTTTGAAAGACAACAAAAATGTTCTAAAGATTTTCATATATAGCGATATGAAGGACAAAATAGAAAGAGCTACTAAATTTTATAATTTAGATAGAACAGAAGCGGAAAAAGAGATTAAGAGAATCAATAAATTAAGAGAGAATCACTACAATTATTATACAGACAATGAATGGAAAAATACTGATAATTATGATTTGTGCATAAATAGTGATACTCTAGGAGTTGAGAAAACCGCAGATTTAATTTGCAATATGATAGAAACCACAAGATAAACAATGGTACTGTATATAAAAATTATTGACAATAAAACATTGTTTTAAATTCATTAATGTGCTAAAATTGTTAGTAAGGAGGAAGATATCTATGAAAAATGAATTAATAATAAAAAAATGTGTAAAATGTGGAGCAATGGTAAAGGTGCTAGAAGATTGCAATTGTGATAATTGTGGTATAAAATGCTGTGGAGAAGAAATGAAAGTTTTAGCTCCAAACTCAGTAGATGCAGCTGTAGAAAAACATGTTCCAACATATGAAAAGGTTGAAGATGAAATAGTTGTAAAAGTTAACCATGTAATGGAAAAAGAGCATTACATAGAGTGGATTTCACTTGTTGCTGAGAATAAAGAATACACAGTAAAACTATATCCAGAGCAAGATGCAGAAGCTAGATTCCCATATATACCAGGTGCTACATTGTATGCATATTGCAATAAACACGGCTTATGGAAAGCAGAAGTAAAATAATTTTATAAAGGAATAGTTATGAAATATTTAATTAAAGATACTACTAAAGAAGAAAGAGAACAAATAGTAAAAAAAGCTTTTGCTATTGGAACTGCTGATGGAAGAGTTCCAACTGATGATGCTATCAAATTAGTTAGAAAATATATTGCTGGAGAGATGGAGCTTGAAGAAGTAAAGAATGCAATAATAGAATTATACGATGAAAATAAATGAAAGGAAATGTGTTAGAATATTCTAGCATATATAGTTAATTATGGAAGATCCATATGTATTAGAAAATGGAACATTGAAAAATAAGCTAGGGATAACTAGTTATGATATACTAAGGACTGCAGAATGCGATATTGGCTTTGTGAAGCTAATGACATTGGATTCGATTGATACTGATTGTGATCCAGTTACTTTAATAAAAAGGGTACACCAACATATTTTTGAAGACATATATCAATGGGCTGGAGAGTATAGAACAATGCCGATTTATAAGATGGAATTAGTCATTCCAGGAGTAAGTCTTCAATATGAAGAACCAGAGAATATTGCAAACAGCCTAAATAAAAGAGTAACAGCAATGTACTTAGATAAGTGGAATGCCAATGATTTAGATGATTTTGCTGAGAAATTAACGAAACATTTAGCTAAGATATGGAGAGTACACCCTTTTAGAGATGGAAATACCAGAACAACATTAGCTTTTGCAGAGATATTTGCAAAGCAACATGGTGTAGACTTAGATATGGGCAAAGTAATGGAGAAATTGTCTAGAAAAAAGAATGCAGAAACAGGCAGGATTACTAAATATAGTGTTAGAGATAGGTTCGTCTTAGCTGCACTAGATGAAAAGGATTACCCAGAACCTCAAGCATTAAATAAATTTCTAAGAGCTGCAATTTCTAAAGTAGAAATAGAAAAGGATTTAGAAATATAATTTATAAAATAAATATAAAAATTACTCTTAAATAAATTTTAGAGTAATTTTTTTTTGCATAATTTTCCTAATTTTAGGAAGAATAAGAGAGATAGAAAGGAAGGAAGATTATGCAGTCATACTGGGAAGAAGAGAGGAAAAATCATAAAGAATACGAAAGTTTGAATAATAATTTGAATGTTTCTGTCTGTGTGATAGGAGGAGGCCTTACAGGGTTAAGTACGGCGTATTATTTAAGTAAAAATACTAGTGTAGCTGTAATAGAAAAAAATAGAATTTGCAGTAGTACTAGTGGCAAAAATACTGGTAAAGTTACTAGCCAGCACGGTATTTTTTATAAATATCTAATAGATTCTCAAGGAAAAGAATATGCAAAAAAATATTTAGAGGCAAATGAAAAAGCAATTGACAATATAGAAAGAATAATTAATAAAGAGAAAATAGATTGTGATTTTGAAAGAGAAAATGCCTATGTTTTTACTAAAAAAGAGACAGAAGTAGATAGATTAAAAGATGAACAGAAGGCAGTTGATAAAATTAATAAAGGAATATGCAAGTTTGTAAAAACAACAGAATTACCAATGGAGATATCTGGAGCTATAGAGTTTGAAAATCAAGCTAAATTTCATCCGCTAAAGTATGGTTATGGATTAGCAGACTGCATATTAAAAAATAATGGAAGAATATTTGAAAATTCACAAGTTACCGATATTAAAAAAGAAAATGGGAAGTATGCAGTTTATGCTAATAAAAATAAAATAGTTGCTGACTATGTAGTAATTGCCACAAGATATCCATTCATGAAAGTACCAGGCTATTATTTTTTGAAGATGTATCAATCAACTTCTTATGCTATTGTCGTAGATACCAAAAAAGAACTATTTTCAGGAATGTATATAAATTATGAAGTACCAAATATATCGTTTAGAACTATAAATAACGGAAATCGTAAACTGTTACTTGCTGTGGGATATGATTATAAAACTGGTACTGAAAATCTAAAGGATGGATATTCAAGATTGGAATCAACTGTTAGAAAGATGTATCCTGATGCAGAAGTTCTATATAAGTGGTCAGCAGAGGATTGTATTTCATTAGATAAGATTCCTTATATCGGTGAATATTCTGCAATGATGCCCAATGTATATATTGCAACAGGTTTCAACAAGTGGGGATTAACATCTTCAAACGTGGCAGCCAATATAATATCAGACGAAATATTAGGAACTGATAACGAATATGTAGATGTCTTTAAATCCAAGAGAGTAGAACCAATAAAAAACAGGGAAGAAGTTGGAAATATGCTTAAAGAAGCAAATAAATCTATTATTATGAGTAGATTTAAAATACCAAAGGCAGAGCTTGATGATATAAAAATCGGAGAAGGTAAAATAATAGAAGTAGATAACAAAAAAGTAGGAGTATATAAAGCAAACAATGGAGAAG
>CAMGAZ010000060.1 GCA_946008205.1 uncultured Clostridium sp.
TAGGAAACACAACAATAGGAAGCTTATTATTTGAAGGAACACAAAGTGGAGATAAATATGCAAAATCTTATTGGCTGGCTTCGCCTGGAGCTTATGTGTACTCTAGCTTTGCAAACTTTGGGCCTGGCGGTGTTGGCCGCGGCTACGTTGGCAGTGGCGACGGCTCTTTCGACTCGGATGGGCGCTGGAGTGCGGCTAGGTTTGCGGTCCGTCCCGTAGTTTATCTAAATTTTGATGTCACAGTTGAGCAAATACAGAAAACAACAGGAAGTACTACTCCTTGGAGCTATGATAATAGTTCACCAGTTGCAGGAAGTGGAAGTGCAAGTACTGGAGGGATACAACCCCCTACGCCATCAACTGGCAATGAGCCAATATAAGCAAAAGCCCTAAGAAGGCCTCGTGACTTCTGAGGGCTTGTATAATATAAGGTGTATGAATGAATATAACAAATATATTTAAAATTATATATAGTGAACTGTAACAATTAATAAAAAATAAAAGTAAAAAACTCTTGAATATATTTTTTAATATTGGTATAATCTAACTATACATTAGAAAAAATATACAAAAATATACTAAGGAGGATTAAAATATGTTAAAATCAAATGTTAGTTACAGCACAGACAAAGATAGTTTTGTAGCTGGAAAATCATGCGCGGAAAAGGCAGTAGTCGATTTATGTGAGACTAAAGTTGCCTTTTTATTTAGTTCTGTCAAATATGACCAGAAAAAATTAATTGAAGGAGCAAAATCAGTTTTAGGAACAGCTCCAATAATTGGTTGTACATCATCAGGAGCAATAATAGTTCCAGATGGCGTAATCACTTCAGAAAATGGATTTGCAGGAATGCTTGCAATAGGAGATGACGAAACAGCAGTTGGCGTTGCTGCATCTGAAAGAGGAAAAAATCCAAGAGAGACAGGAAGAAAAGTGGCTAAAGAAGCTATGGAAAAAGTTGGAACAGACCAAAAGCCAGCATATTTTTACATGGTAGCTTCTCCAGCAGAGGAAGAAGAATATGTAAAAGGAATTGAAGATGTAATAGGATGCGTTCCTTTCTTTGGAGGAAGTGCAGCAGATGATGCAGTAGCAGGAGATTGGAAAATCTTCACAAATGATAAATGCTTTACTGACGGTGTTGCAGTAGCATTCTTCTACACAAATAAACCAATGGTAAATAAATACACTGGAGCTTATCATGAAACAGTAAACTCTGGAGTAATAACAAAATTAAATGGAAAGAGACAATTAGTAGAAATAGATGGAAAACCAGCTATAAATGTTTATTCAAAATGGACTGGAAAGAAAATAAAAGATTTAATGGGAATGAATTTATTATCTTCTACAATAACAGCACCTTTAGGTGTAAAAGATAGATTAGGAAGTCTAGTTGCTATTCGTCATCCAATGGTAGGAAATGAAGATCTATCGATGAATATAGGAAACAATATGGCAGTTAATACAGCTGTAGTACAAATGCAAGCAACAGTTGATGAGTTAATAGATTCAACAGGAAAAACTTTGAAAGAAGTAAGAACAAAATTGCCTGGAGAAGCTGGAGCTTATTTATTAGTTCATTGTGGAGGAAGAAAACTAGGAATAGGTGATAGAATAGATGAAGTTGCAAAACAACTTAAGAAAGAAGCAAAAGGCGTTCCATTCTTAACAATATTTACATTTGGTGAATATGGAACAGAAGACCACGGAGAAAATACATGTGGAGGGCTAATGTTATCATTCACAGGATTTGCACAAGATAAATGAATGCCAAACTCTGGAAGGGCAGAGTTAGAAGAGCCTGACCAGCAAATTTTTGAACAAGACAATGGATGCGAGAAAGGCTCCGATCAAAAGAATTACTCATATAAGTGTGAGAAGATGAATAATACTTCAAAAAATATTGTGAATATGGAAGGTGATTGTGTGAAGGTTCTAATAGGAAGAAATTGGAGAGAAAGCTCAAATGGAGCTAAAATAGAAGTTGTAAATCCAGCAACTGGGGAGTTAATTGATAAAGTCCCAAATGTTAGCTTAGAAGATGTTGATGAAGCTGTAACAGTTGCAAAGGAAGAGCAAAAGAAATGTGCAGAAGTATCTATTTATGATAGAGGAGATATTTTATATAAATTTGTAGACTTGGTAGAAGAAAATAAAGAGCGTTTAGCAAGCCTGCTATCACAAGAAACAGGAAAACCAATAAAAGAAGCAAGAGGAGAAATTGCAAATGTTCGTATTGGTGTACGTGGTTTTGTTGAAAGAGCAAAACACTTATATGGAGAAAGCCTAGTAGGCTCAAGTGAAGCGGGACAAGAAAAATGCATGCAAATTACAACTAGAGCACCTTTAGGTGTAATTGCAGCAATAATACCATTCAATTTCCCAAGTGATTTATTCTGTCAAAAAGTACCACCAGCATTAATGATGGGAAATAGTATAATAGTAAAACCATCAAATTACAATCCTTTAACATTAATAGAATATGTTAAATTGATGATTGAAGCAGGAGTGCCAGCTGGTTGTATACAAGTTCTAACAGGAGATGGACCAGTTGTAGGTCAAGCTTTAGCAAGACATAAAGGAGTAAGCTTAGTATCTTTAACAGGTAGTACAGGAGCTGGAATTCAAACAATGGGAACAGCTTCACAAAACTTAACACATGTAATGCTAGAGCTAGGTGGAAACGATGCCTTCATTATGCTAGAAGATGGAGACATGGACTTAGCTGTTAGAGAAGCAAAATGGGGAAGATTGTATAATGGCGGTCAAGTATGTTGTGCAAGTAAGAGATTCTTAATACACAATTCAAGAAAACAAGAATTTATAGATAGAATGAAAGAATTAATAGCAGGACTAAAAGTTGGAGATCCATCAAAAGAAGACACAGACATGGGACCAATGATAAATATCCATGCTGCACAAAGAATAGAAGAACAGGTAAACAAAACGATAGAACAAGGAGCAACACTTGTTTGCGGTGGAAAAAGAGAAGATGCATATTACTATCCAACAATACTAGACAATGTAACAAAAGACATGGATGTAGCAAGAGATATGGAAATATTTGGACCAGTAATATCTGTAATAGGATTTGACACAGAAGAAGAAGCAATAGAAATAGCAAATCAATCTTCATTCGGACTATGCGGATGTGTAATAACCAAAGACTACTCAAGAGGAATAAAAATAGCCAACAAACTAGAATGTGGTGGAGCAGTAGTAAATGGCGCAAGCTTCTACAGAAGCTTCGAAATGCCATTCGGAGGTTGGAAACACAGCGGAATCGGCAACGAAGGAGTATCTTCAACACTAGAAGAAATGAGCAGAATAAAAACAATAGTATTAAAAAATATTTTATAATCGCCCATTTGGGACGGGGAATTTTGGGCGAAACAACCCAAAAAGCCCCTTGCCTGTCTCTAATTGCACAGACAGGCAATATAATATGAAAATTAAGGACCATTGGGGGACAGGTGGGACCATTGAGAACCGTCCCTAGTGGTCCAAAATGGAAGGAAGTAAAACATAATGGCAAATACAAAGTTTGTTTTGAATGAGACATCATATTTTGGATATGGTGCAAGAGAAGTTTTGGTTGATGAAATCAAAGACAGAGGATATAAGAGAATATTTTTAGTATCTGATAAATCTTTAGTTGATGCTGGAGTTACAGCGAAGGTTTCGGATATATTAGATGATGCAAAAATAAAATATGAATTATATGATGAGGTTAAACCAAATCCAACAATACAAAATGTTTTGAATGGATATAAAAAATGTAAATGGTTTAGAGCTGATTGTATTTTAGCAGTTGGCGGTGGATCTGCAATGGATACAGCAAAGGGAATTTCTATATTAATGGAAAATCCAGATAGAGATGATGTAGTATCTTTAAATGGACTATCAAATACTAAGAAAAAAGGACTTCCAATGATTGCAATGCCAACAACAGCTGGAACTGCAGCAGAGGTTACAATAAATTATGTAATAACTGATGAAGAAAGAAAAGTAAAGATGGTTTGTGTAGACCCACATGATATACCAGTTTTAGCAATAGTTGATACAGAACTTATGGCTTCAATGCCTACAAAATTAGCTGCTGCAACTGGGATGGATGCGCTAACACATGCAATAGAAGGATATATTACGAAAAATCATAATACAATGTCACAAATGTTTTCTATGAAAGCAATTCAATTAATATACAACAACTTGGCAAAAGCTGTAAACGATAAAGACAAAGAAGCTATTGACAATGTTGGTTTAGGACAATATATTGCCGGAATGGGCTTTTCGAATGTAGGACTTGGAATTGTTCATTCAATGGCGCATCAATTAGGTGCTGTATATGACACACCACATGGACTTGCAAATGCGATTTTATTACCAACAGTTCTAGAATTTAATGGAACAGTTTGTGCTGACCTATACAGAGAAATATTAACTCAAGGTATGGGAATGGATGCTATGAAATTTACAGATGAAGAAGCAATAAAAACACTTTGCGAAAAAGTAAAAGATTTATCTGAAAAAGTTGGAATAACACAAACTGTAAAAGAAGTAGGTGCTAAAAAGGAAGACTTAGAAATGCTTGCAGAAAAAGCTATGGAAGATCCTTGTAAGCCAGGAAACCCAAGAGATGTGACAAAACAAGACTTCATAGATTTATATGAAAAAGCTTGGTAAAATAGTATATTAAATAAAGAAAGGACGTGGACAATAAAATCCACGTCTTAATATATATTTACTGTGAGTCTCTTTGAATCCTTGCAAGTTCATCACATCTATTATTGAACTCATTATCAGCATGTCCTTTAACTTTATTAAATGTAACATCATGAATTTTTGTGAGCTCGTATAGTTCTTGCCAAAGTTCTTTATTTTTTACAGGCTCATTGCCAGCTGTTTTCCATCCTTTTTTCATCCAACCATAAATCCACTTTTGAATAAAAGCATTAACTACATATGCACTATCACTATAAACATTAACTTTGCAAGGACGCTTTAACATCTTTAATGCTTCAATTACAGCTGTAAGTTCCATAATATTATTAGTAGTATTTGCAGAGCCACCAGATATTTCTTTTTTATTTTCCCCCATCATCAAAATTGCTCCCCATCCGCCGGGACCTGGATTACCAGAACATGCACCGTCTGTATAAATTGTAACTTCTTCCATATTAACATACACACTGCGTTATAAGATTTCATAACACAGTCCTTTCTAAAATATATAAATAAAATTGTAAATAATTACATTTTATGATATTATATCAATAAATGTTATGAAGTGCAATAATAAATAAAAAGGGGTGAGATTTATGAGCAGAGCTGTTGGCATAATAGCAGAATACAATCCATTTCATAATGGACATTATTATCATATGCAAAGAGCAAAACTAGAAGCTGATGCAGATTATTGTGTTGCTGTTATATCTGGAAATTTTACACAAAGAGGAGAGACATCAATAGTAAATAAATGGACAAAAGCCTATATGGCTATTTGCGGTGGAGCAGACTTAGTCATAGAACTTCCTACAGTATATAGCGTTTCCAGTGCGGAAAATTTTGCAAGCGGAGCAATAAAAATACTGGACAGTTTAAAAATCGTAGACAGTTTAGCTTTTGGAGCAGAAGCAAACGATTTAGCCACATTAAATAATATTGCAAACGTTTTATATGATGAACCAAGAGGTTACACCAATATATTAAATCATGAGCTAAAGAAAGGTATATCTTACCCTGCAGCAAGGGAAAATGCAATAATGATGTATTTAAATGATATTAAGAGATATGCTAATGTTTTGAGTAATCCAAATAATATTCTTGGCGTTGAATATTTGAAAGCTTTAAAAATGCAAAAAAGTCACATTCAACCAATAATGATAAAAAGAAAAAAAGTATATTACAATGATAAACACATTGTTGATGATTTCGCAAGTGCTACAGGAATACGTAATTTGCTAAAAAGAAAAGAATATTCAGAGTTGCGAAAAGTAGTACCAAACAGTACATATCAGATATTAGGGCAACAAATTAAAAGAGGCGAACTAATACTAGGACTAGAAAAATATGAAAAAGAAATAATATATACTTTAAGAAGAATGTCTGTATCAGAAATAGCTGATTTACCAGATGTTTCAGAAGGATTAGAGAATGCAATAAAAAATGCAGCAAATAACAATAACAATTTACCGGATTTAATAAATAGTATAAAGTCAAAAAGATATACACAAACAAGAATACAGAGAATTCTTATATATGCATTGTTAGGAATAAATAAAAGAATTATGGATACGTCTAAAAAAGTTATGCCATATGTCAGAGTCTTAGGCTTTAATCAAAATGGTAAAAAACTATTATCAGAAATCGCAATGAGAAATCCAAAAATAAATATGGTAACATCTGTAAAGAAGTATATTAATCAAAATAGAAATAAGCAATTAGCAGAGATGCTAGATATAGATATTTTGGCTACTAATGTATATACATTAGGATATGAATATGAATCTAAAGCTAATTTAGACTTTACGAATAATATGATAATTACAAATTGAAAGGATTGTAATCATGAAGATAATTGGTATAACTGGAAATTCAGGTAGTGGAAAATCAACTGTTTCTAAAATACTACAAGACAAATGTAATGGGATAATAATAGATGCTGATGAAGTAGCAAAGAATATGGCATGCTCAGATAGCAAATATTTACAGGAAATCGCTAATGTTTTTGGAACAGATGTAATAAATAATAATAAGTTAGATAGAAAAAAGATGGCCGATATCATATTTAATGATAAAAAGCAAAAAGAAAAAATGAATAGAATTACTTTTGAATATGTAGTGGATGAAATAAAGAATAAAATTGATTTAGCAAAAGAACAATACGATTGCATAATATTAGATGTTCCTTTACTATTTGAGAGTAAGTTAAATGAATTATGCGATTACACTGTAGGAGTTATTGCAAAGGAAGAAGATAAAATATGTAGAATATGCAAGAGAGATAATATTAACAGAGAAAAGGCTATACAAAGAATAAATAGCCAACCAAGTGATGAGTTTTATATTAATAATTGTGATTACATAATCGATAATTCAAATCTTGAAGAAATTATCGAAAAAGTGAATGAAATGCTGAAAAGGTTACAATAATATTACAATAAGATTACATTTATGTATCTATATTGAAAAAGAAATTTATATAGAATATAATCTAATTGAAATATTATAAGCCATAGGAGAAACAATATGGAAAACAAAACTTTCGCAGAATATATATTGTCAGAAAAAGACTGGATAAAGAAAATGGAGATAATGTATTACTTAAATAAAAGAGGTAACATTTTTTTCGATAATTCTGTTGTTTTTAAAACGCAACTACTAAAATTATTTTTAGACAATACTCCAGAATTAAATTTTGATAATAATCTACTCATAACTGCATGTTTATTATGTAATTGCAAAAAAGTAAACAATTTTACAGACATAAATAAAATAAAAACATATGCAAAAGAAGGAGCAGAATATTTAGCGATGCTTGGATTTGATAAGAGATTTTGCAGAATATGCGAGCAAATAAATAGATATAGTGGTTCTGAACCAAGAGAGCCAGAAGCGGATATATTAGAACTTGTAGACCAGTTTGGGGGAATGCTTTTAGATAGGCCTGAAAGAGTAGGCTTTAAAGTTGATGAAGCACTAGTATTATTAG
>CAMGAZ010000061.1 GCA_946008205.1 uncultured Clostridium sp.
GTCTGGAACTGGTACGACAGCGATGATTTCATCTGCATATGATGTAACTTCAATTACTCAAGGCGAATTGGTTAATATTGGGTTCTCTGTTTATGATCCAGTTAATATGACGACCGAGGTTGAGCTTATTATACAACAGAATGATACAGTTTATTTTTCTACTACAAGAACGGTAGACAGAACTCGTCAGTTTTGGTCTGTTAGAGACTATCCGGTTGGTGAAGTTACATTTACAATTAGATATGGCGCAATGAGTAAGTCACATATAATTAATGTAACTGAAAGTAGTGTAAACATTTCTACTAAAGATACTGATTTGGAGTTTCAGCTAAAGGCGGCAGGAAGATCTAACTCAGATAATAATCGTGAAGTTTGGGTAAGCGGAGATGTAGTTACTACATTTGAAAACTTTAACTGGGATTCAACAGGATGGGTGCAGGATGAAAATGGAGATGTCGCATTGAGGTGCTCTGGAGATTCTAGAGCAACAATTAATTTTATGCCATTTAAATCCGACGCAAGACAGACAGGCCGCACAATAGAAATGGAATTCGCAATAAGAGATGATAATAATAGAAATGCGGATGCTATTAGTTGTTATAGTGGTGGTATTGGTTTTACAGTAACGGCTGATACCGCAAAATTGATGAGCGAACAGTCTGAAATTTCTTGTAATTATACAGACGAAGAAAAGGTGCATGTTGCATTTGTTATCGAACCACGTACTGAATATCGTCTTATGTCTGTTTATTTGAATGGTGTGCTGTCTGGAGCGAAACAATATCCAGAAAATGACAATATGCAGCAAACAACTACTACAAATATTACAGTCGGATCTCCGTATTGTTCTGTAGACTTGTATTTAATTAGGTCGTATAATACTGCACTCACAGAGGCAGAAGCGAGAGACAATTATATTGCTGATATTACAGATGTTGGTGAAAAATTATCGGTAATTGCAGAAAATGATATATATGATATTTATGGAAATTTGAGTTTTTCGAAATTGAAGGATATGTTGCCTATTTTAGTTATTACGGGTGATTTACCGAAAGCAAAGGGCGATAAAAAGAATGTATTAACAACATTTACTCATCCTTTGTATCCTCAATTGAATTTTGAAGATACAGGAAAGATCGATGTTCAAGGCACGAGCTTGATTGAAAGTTTGTTAACTTTCAAATAGGCCATATGTATAGAAATATGCATATGAATCCCATTGAATTGCTGGAAATTCCTAAAGTCAATTATACCACAGCATAAGTTGTAAAATTAGGTGCGATGGTTACGAAAGTAGAAAAAAATAATTGAATGACATATGGTTAAACCCTAAGTGTTACATATAATGGATAATCAGCAGCCAAGCTTCCATATATTGACAACACAAAATTAATTTGTTATAATATGGATGAAGGTTCAACGACTAATTGTAGACTACAAGCGATTGGTAGTCGAAGTGGTGGGCCCCGAAATGGGTGAAAATATAGTCTATGCTCTTTTGAAAAAAAGAGGCGCATTATGCGCGGCGAGGAGTAGCGTCTAAAATATAATTGGTTTTTATAAAACAATATATGAGGTGATACAAGTGGGTAAATTAATAGACTTGGTTGGACAACACTTTGGAAGGCTTACAGTAATTAAACGAGCGGAAGATTATATATCTCCAAAGGGTATTCATAAAACTATGTGGGTATGTGAATGTTCATGTAAGGATAAAAATATTATTATTACATCTGGAAACAGGTTAAAGCGTGGGGAGACTACTTCGTGTGGCTGTTATGCTAAGGAAAGTAGTATTGCAAAGAATACAAAACACGGAGATACAAACACTAGATTATATAACATTTGGAGCGAAATGAAAAAAAGATGCTACAATGAAAATGCACCGAAATATAAGAATTATGGTGGACGTAGGATTACTGTATGTGAAGAATGGTTAGATGATTTTGTTAATTTCAAGAAGTGGGCAATGGAGAATGGCTATTCCGATGATCTTACTATAGACAGAATAAACAATAATGGAAATTATGAGCCTTCAAATTGCAGATGGGCAACAATTGAAGAACAGAACAACAATCGTCGTAGTAATAAAATGATAACGTTTTCAGGTGAAACTCATAATTTAAAATATTGGTGTGAGACGTTATCTTTACCGTACAGTCCGATTGAACTTAGACTTGCTCGTGGATGGTCTGTAGAAGATGCGTTTACGATACCAATAAGAAAAACCAATTATAATCGCTAAATATAACAGCACAATGGTACATTCGTAAAAACTATAAAATTAAATATAAACAAGAACATCAACATGCCGTAGACCAACTACCATCAAATGTATTCACATGGAAAGCTGATTACGCAGAATCGACATCAACACATAACACCGGTAGTGCAAACTACGTACATACTCTTTATGGAGACGTAAAGTCGCCTCCTCAAGAGACAAATAATAAAATAAGGACAACTGTTTATGGATATCCCGCATTGATTTTCCATAAGGCAGATAGTGCTTCTGAACCAGAATTTATCGGTAGACATATTTGCCGATGTAAAACTCTCACTAATATACGGCGAAACCTGTGCGGACAGCAACGCCTTGGAAGGATAAGCAACAATACAAAATTAATTGGAATTGGAGGTGATATTGTGGAGAGCCTAATTAATCATTGGATAATTTATATGTACACTTTTCCTAATGGGAAAAGATATATTGGGAAAACAAAACGTGCATTATCTGAACGGCAAGGAAATAATTTTTCTGGATACGAAAGATGCACTGTTTTATGGAGGGCAATACAGAAGTATGGAATTAATAATATACAACAGAAGATATTATTTGAAGATGATATGCCAAATGAGTATGCTTCAAGACTTGAACAAATTTGTATTTTGTTGTTTAAATCTAATTGTAATAAATTTCGGTCACCCAAATTTGGATATAATTTGACTGATGGAGGAGATGGAGTAAACGGATGGTGTCCGGATGGGGCGCGACTCTCTGCTTTAAGAGAGCAGATGAAAGAATTCCATGAAATGCGCAAAGGCAGTCATCACTCAGAAGAGGCAAGAAGAAAAATGAGCGAAGCAAAAAAAGGGAAAAAGAAAGGACCATTGCCTGACAGCGTAAAGAGAAAAATTAGTATTGCTAATAGTAGAGAGAATATGAGTGAAGAAACTCATATCAGACGAAGCGATTCTAAGAAAAAGAAAATTATAGCAATACATCGCGAGACAAAAGAAGAGTTAATTTTTAACAGTGGAGAAGATGTTGCAGAGTTTTTCAATGTTGCTTCTTCTACTGTAACTAGATGGTGTAAGAAATTAAGAGTTCCATCAGTTAATTATGATTTTGATTATTTATCCGCCAACAACGACTGAATGTGAGAGGCTATATTAATATAGTATACAACAGTCTGAACACGAACAACACCGCTTTAATGAAGTTCGTGAGGAGAGCTCAGTGGTATCCAGACCGCTTGAAGAAGAAGCTTTCCCGCCTATAAAATAGGTCATAAAAGTAACAGATTTGAAATATAACGCGAATTTTGACAAGGGCTCTCTTACTGTATATGGTTTTACAGAAGACTATCCATTAGTTGAATCTTGGGAGTTCCTAAATAATACCTCGGATGCTTGTCTGTTCCATGGACCAGTTCCAGATGACTGGACAGAGGATTTTGAAGCAAGATATCCAGATGAATACAACGACATAAGCGCTTTTAAAGTTATGCATGATTGGGTTGTTTCAACTTGGCAGGACGGTGCAACTGGATCTGCACTTGGTGTAACATATGCCGGTACTGATGGAAAAACATATACTACAGATACTGCAGAATATAGACTTGCAAAGTTCAAAAAAGAATTTACTGAACATTTTGATTTTGGTTTTAGTTTACTTTATTATGTATATACTTTCGTAATGCTAATGGTTGACCAGAGAGCTAAGAATATGTTCTTGACTAGCTGGGATAAAGTACATTATCAACCTTGGTTTTATGACAACGATACTATTTTAGGTATTAATAACGAAGGCGTTTTAGTCTTTGATCCGTTCTGTGAGGATACAGACAAACTTGGTACGGCAAATGTATTTAACGGTGCCACTAGTACTTTGTGGACAAATTTTAGAGAAGCATTCCCAAATGAAATCAAAGAATTATATCAAGAATTAAGAAGCAGTGGAAAATTATCTTATGACAAAATTATCGAATACTTCGTGACACGTCAGAGCGACAAATGGTGTATTAGTATTTATAATGAAGACTCTGATTATAAGTATATAAGTATGCTACGCTCAGACAATGATGCAACAAACCTATATCAAATACGTGGTACTGGGGAAGAACACTTAAAATATTTCGTTAAGAATCGTTTAATGTATTGTGATAGCAAATGGTATGGCGCAGATTATGCGGATGATTATATGAGTTTGCGTATTTATACTCCATCTGGAGATCTAGCTGTACCTGCAAATGCAAATATTACAGTTACTCCGTTCTCTGATATTTATGCAGGTGTAATGTATCGTGCGAATGGTGTTTTGAAACAACAAAGGGCTAAGGCAAATACTCCAATCACATTTATTGCGCCGAGCGAAACATTTAATGATACTGAAACAGCCGTATACGGCGCATCAGAAATGTCATCTATTGGTGATTTGTCTCCGCTTTATTGTGGCACAGTAAATGTAAGTAAAGCAAGTAAGCTTACTGAATTAATTATTGGTTCTGGGGTTTTTGGATATTCAAATCCAAACCTAAGAGAGCTTGCAGTTGGTTCAAATAAATTATTGAAGAAAATAGATATTAGAAATTGCCCGAATTATACATCGTCATTGCAAATATCTAACTGCCCAAATATTCAGGAAATATATGCAACTGGTTCTGGAATTACTGGGCTAGAGCTACCAAAATCTGGATATTTAAAAAAAGTACACCTGCCAGGCACTTTAACAAACTTAACAATTACAAATCAGCAATATATCCAAGAATTTACTCTAGAAGGCTACGACAATTTAACAACTCTTCGTATTGAAGATGCTGTTAATATTCCAGTTGAAGATATTATGCTACACGCGCCAAATCTGAATCGTATTCGCTTACTTGATGTTTCATGGGAGGCAGAGTCGGGAGCTGCATTAAAACAAACTATTGAAAAATTTAAATCATGCCTTGGTCTCGACGCATCAGGAAATAACACAGATAAAGCGGTAGTTACTGGACGTGTTAAAGTTGCTGAGTCAGTATCACTTGATGTTCTTAGCGACATTTATGATAATTTCCCGGATCTCGTTGTTGACGACGGCAGGTCGGAAATCTATATCATCAACTACAAAGACTGGGACGGCACAATCCTATATTCTACCAGACTAGCTGAAGGTGCAAACGCTATTGATCCAGTTACAGAAGGATTTATAAGCACACCAACAAGACCATCTACAGAAAACTACAAGTATCTATTTAAAGGATGGAGCACGCTTCCTACAAATGTAAACAAGAACTATGTAATTACCGCGCAATATTATACTCAGTATGCTATCAAATTCTGTGTCGATAACACAATTGTATACACCCAATATGTAAACGCTGGAGAAGCAGCCATCGATCCGGTAGAAAGTGGCGTAATTGACGCTCCAACAAAAGCCGGAACAGACGATTTACATTATGTTTTCTCTGGTTGGGACAACTTGCCAATAAATGTACAAGCAACTACAAGTGTATATGCTCAATTTGCAAACGTATATCCTGTTCGTTATTATAACGATTCAGATATGGCAACGCTAGTTTATACTCAATGGATTGTCGAAGGCGAGGATGCTATTGATCCTATTGAAAACGGAGATATTGAAGCTCCAACAAAATCTGGAACAGAAGATATGTATTATACATTCTTAAAATGGAACAACCTACCAACTAATATTACTGCAATTACAGAAGTTTATGCAGAATATACATCTACGTGGGCAGTAAGATTCTATAATGATGGTATCGTGGTTAATACTCAATGGATACAAAATGGAGGGTTTGCTGTCGATCCGGTAGAGGCTGGTTATATAGAAACGCCCACTAGAATAAGCACCGCACAGTATAATTACACTTTTACTGGATGGGAAGGTGATTATACAAATATCACTGCAGCTACTGTAGTTAATGCTTTATATAGCTCTAATGTTAGAAAATATAATTTTTAATACTATAATGAATAAACTCTACTTCTAACCGTAGAGAAATAATTATATGGTAGTAGCGCAACTTACACTGGAGAAACACCAGTGAAGACAGGCGTAGATAATCCTGAAGAATATGAGTTTAAGCGTTTTAATCCAGAGCCAATAAATATTACAGGAGAAACAAGATGTTATGCGTTGTTTAAGTTTACTGGATATATTAAAGATTCTTGGACCACAATCGGAGAGAATGTAGCAAACGGCACTGCAACCAGTGTGTATCAAATAGGCGGAAGAAAAGAGATACCGATTACTCTTTCTGATGGCACTACAACTACTGCAGACGTAGAGCTTGTTGCGTTTAATCATGATGATTTAGCGGATGGCTCTGGTAAGGCAACTCTTACATTCTTTTGTAAAGATCTACCTAATATTCTAAAAAGTATGAATAGTTCAAGTGCTGCCGAAGGTGGTTGGGAAAGTAGCAAAATGCGTACATTTATAAATGGCGAGTTACTTAACGCATTCCCAGATGAATTAAAAGCTATAATTAAACCTGTTTATAAAATTTCTGATGGTGGAGCAACAAATAAAGCGCTGGTTACTACTACAGATAGTTGTTGGCTTGCGTCTTACGACGAGGTTGGATTTGTTCCTGGAAGCAATAATTTGTATGGACAGGGACAACTTTACTCTTCTATATTCTCTAGCGACAAGGAAAGCCGTAAAAAGTATATAGTAGATGACACTGAAACAGGTGGCTGGTGGTTACGTTCTACATACTATACAACATCTAATAGCACTATGTTTTGGCGTGTTCAAAAGAGTGGTGCTTCTTATGGTGATATTAAAACTGGTTTATTTTATGTTGCGTTTGGTTTTTGTATATAATATATGTTCACCTATATAGGAATAAAAGGATATTTTATATATAAGGGGGTGAGCTTATGAAAGGAATGGACGCGTTTTTAACTCTATTTGGAGACATTACTGTATCAAAAATTGTTGTATTTATATCCGCTATTATATTATTATTTTATATATATAATTATGTATAAATGGATCTTTAATCGGAATTGTGCTTACAGGTTCCTTTTCTGCTGTGGAGTGAATAGTAACTTTGTTTTCTAAACAAAAAAATATCTTGACAATCAAACTATTATTGCATATACTTCTTTTATAAAAAATAGTTTGACAATCAAACAAAATATTAATTATGAATTTAAAGGAGAATCAGACATGTTAGAAAAATTAAAGGAAATCATTGCAGACCAGTTAAACGTAGATGCAGACAGCATTACAGCAGAATCCCGTTTCAAAGAGGATCTTGAGGCAGATTCCCTTGATCTGTTCGAGCTTGTTATGGCTCTTGAGGATGAGTATGGAGTAGAGATTCCATCCGAGGATCTTGAGAAGATTCTCACCGTTCAGGACGTTATCAACTATCTGGAGAGCAAGGGCGTAGAGGCGTAATTATATGAAAACAAGAGTGACAGAACTTCTGGGAATTGAGTATCCGGTCATTCAGGGCGGCATGGCA
>CAMGAZ010000062.1 GCA_946008205.1 uncultured Clostridium sp.
AAATTGGTATTTTTCGGTCTTAATATAAAAAAGAGGGTGCGCGTATGGAAGATATTAAAAACAAATTTGAAAAACTAAAAGCTGCAGAACAGATCAGATTGCTGAAATTATGGGACGATGCTTATTATAACCAAGATAATCCATTAGTAACTGATGAGGAATATGACTATTATGTTGCTTATTATAATTCAAAACATCAGGACAAGAAATATACCAGTAGTCTTGGAAATTCTTCTGACGATTTTAAAAAGTTTACTCACCAATACCCCGTTCTTTCTTTGGCTAAAATTACAACCAAAGAAGGTTACGATGAATATGGTAAGAAATTTGATTATAATGTTGTAGTCGAACCAAAAATCGATGGTCTTACTGTTGTATATTATCCTGATGGGACTCTTGTAAGTCGTGGTAACGGTCATGTAGGAGAAATCCTTCCTAATGCAAAATTCATCATGGGATTACCAAAACCTTTAGATAAACCTGTAAGAATAGAAGTATGCATCGATAAAGATGTTTATGTTACTATTCCTGGAGCAAACAAGAACGCCAGGAACCTGGCAGCCGGCATTTTAAGACGTAAGACTCAGACAGAGGAAATCAAATATCTTACATATTATGCTTATAACATTCTTGGTTCCGATCTTTCAGAAGAAAATCAACTTATTACATTAAGACAAAACGGTTTCAAAATTGTAGACTATGTAAAATTAGATTCTGATGAACGATATAATAATTATTTTGAATCTTTAAGTACATTGTCGGATGTTTGTTTAGCTCCTACAGACGGTATCGTTATCAAAAGTAATCTTCCGGAGCTGGCCAATAGTATGGGTATGACAGCTCATCATCCTAATAACATGGTTGCTTTTAAATTCGAAAGCCAGATTGCTGAAACTACATTAACAGATATTGAATGGAGTATGGGACGTACAACTTTTACTCCTGTAGCTATATTTAATCCTGTTATTTTAGGTGGCAGCACTGTGCAGAAAGCCAGTCTTCATAACCTTAACATTATTAATAAATTGGGATTAAAGATTGGTTCTAAGGTGTGTGTTACTTTAAAGAATGAGATTATTCCTCAGATTATCTCTTGTCATAATAGTGCAGACAGTATCTGCATAACTGTTCCGGAATCATGTCCTTATTGTGGAGAAAAACTTTGCATCAATTCTTCTGAAGAACTTGAATGCCAAAATGAAGAATGCCCTCATCTGTTGCTTAATGATATTGAAAGACTGGTATCTAAAGAAGCAATGGATATTAACGGTATTTCTGAAGCCAAAGCTGTAGATATTTATAATTATATGGTATCTAAAAATATGGGCCGCTTCGCTTTTAATTTATATAATTTTAATGTTGATAAAATCCAGGAAGCTTTATCTTGTTCTTATTCCAGTGCATCTATATTCTATAATGCCATTCAAAAGACAAGAATAAATGTGGATCCGGCCCGATTCTTATATGCTTGTAATGTTCCTAACCTTGGCTTAAATACTGCTAAAGATATTATGAAATTCTTTGACTATGATATTCAGAAATTTTTAGATGAATTCCATGATAAAGCTTTAGAGATAGACGGCATTGGTGAAATTATAAAAAACAGTATTACCAATAGACTTTATTATATTTCTCGGTGTTCTTTGATGATTAATTCTTTTAAGGCTCCAGAAATAGTTAACAAAAAATCGGCCGCTAAGAATTTTGTTATTACCGGTACATTAAAAGAACCAAGAAAATATTATGAGGATCTTATTACTAAACATGGCCATGTGTTCCAGAAATCTATAACCAAAACAACAGATTATCTTATATGTGGCGAAAAAGCTGGAAGTAAAAAAGCCAAAGCTGAAAAAATGGGAATCACTATTCTTACTGAAGAAGAGTTAATCAATAAATTAAAAGAGGGTGACCAAAAATAGAAAATATTAATTTTGATGAATTTATCAAAGCATTAGATAATGTGACCAAATCATTATCTAATGCTAGTGCCGAAGAGACACTAAGAAAAAAAGAGCTTTCCAATATTGATGGAAAACTCCAGGATCTTTATCATGAAGCAGAATTCTCTACATTATCAAGAAGAGAAAAATTGGCACTGCTTAATTCTATTATGACTGAGCGACAGAATCGTCGTAAAATCAAAAACTCTTTAGAGCTCATAGAACCATGCTTTAAACTTGTTTCTGATTGTTCCAAGATTGTACATCTTTTAAACTCTTTATCTAATCGTCTTAAAGATATACAAGTAATGCAAGACAGCAGAGTTTATTCTAACCGTTCTGAAGATACAAGCTACCTTAAGATATCTCAGAACCGTAGCAATAAAAAGAACAATAGAAAATAATAAGAAAGAAGGTGTGTGTATGTGAGCGAAAATAAAATGGACTATGCAGTGCTTCATGCCCATGATACTTATGGCAGTATTGGAGATTCAATCTTAAAAATAAAAGATTATGTCGCCAAAGCCAAAGAACTGGGCCTTAGCAGTATTGCAATTACTAACCATGGTTCTATGTCTACATTTGTTAATTTTTATGAGGAGTGTAAAAAGAATAATATTAATCCTATTATCGGCTGCGAGATTTATTTCTGTGACGATAGAACGATTCATACAAAAGAAAACAAGGATTATAGTCATCTGATTCTATTGGCTAAAAACTATAATGGTTTGCTTAATCTGTTAAAGATTCATAATCATGCTCAATCTGAAGGTTTTTATTACAAACCAAGAGCTGACTGGGAACTTTTAGAAAAATATCATGAAGACATTATTTGTCTGACGGCTTGTGTTGCAAGCCCTTTGGCAAAATATATTTTTGCCGATGACAAACATAATCTTCATAAAACATTGAGCCGGCTCCAAAAAATTTTTAAAGACGATTTTTATCTTGAAATTCAACCAGGTAGTTTTGAGCAGCAAATCACTTATAATGATACTTTAGTATGCCTTGCACACAGTTATAATATTAAACTTGTAGCTACTAATGATATTCATTATCTTAATAAGCTTGACTGGAATATCCATGATTATCATGTTAAAGATGCCAGAAAAATGAATCTTGATGATCCAATGATTTATCCGGATAAAATCTATTATCTAATGAGTAGAGAAGAACTTATAAACGCTTTTACTCTTACAGATTTTGTAGACTTTGCTACAGTAAGACAGGCAGTTCGTAATACTCTCGAAGTAGCTGGTAAATGTCATATCGAGTTGCCGGATCTTAACGTAATGCCTCAGTATTCCAGATTTATTGATGAATATGGAGTATTGGAAGATTTATGTATTGAAGGATTGTCCGAATTCTTTGATACAGTTAAGTATCCGGTTGATAAGGATACATATATCAAACGGTTGGCATTTGAATTATCTACAATCAGGAAGTTAGGTTTTTCCGGATATTTTCTTATTGTTAAAGATTTCTTGGACTTCTGTGACTATAACAATATAGCCCGAGGTCCAGGAAGAGGCTCAGCTGCAGGATCCATTGTCTCATTTTTGTTAGGCATTTCTATTGCAGATCCAATCAAATATGATTTGATGTTCGAAAGATTCTTGTCTGTTAACCGTAAAAACTGGCCGGATATTGATTGTGACATTACTAATGAAGGAAGAGAAGAACTATATCAACACTTAAAAGAAAAATATGGCGCCGAACATTGCTGTTTCGTAAGAACATATGGTATGAGAAAAGCCAGGAACGCTATTAAAGCAGCCTGTCGTATTCTTAATATCGATGCTCAGGAATCTAATCAGATTTCCAAACTGATTCCATATGTAAATTATGACAGCAATGGTGACAAACATGTTGATCTTTCTATCGATGAAGCTCTTGAGTCTGTACCGGAATTTAAATATATCGCAAAAAAATATCCGGATATTATTAATATGGCTAAGAAGATTGAAGGCTATCCTTCAAGTACCGGTATTCATCCGGCCGGAGTCGTTATCAGTCCTTTAAAAGTGACCGAAAAATATCCATTAGTCCCTTGTAAAAATGATTGTTTTATGGCTTCTTCGTTAGATTTAAAAGACGTAGAAAAGCTTTCCGGTGTCAAATTTGATTTATTGTCTTTGTCATCGTTAACAGCTATTCATAATACAATCAACAGTGTTGGTATAAAGATTGATTATACTGATGAACAATTCTTAAGTGACCCAAAAGTATGGGAACTTATCGGATCCAATAACACCTGTGGCCTATTCCAGATATCTTCCAAAGTATATAAAACCAGAATGCCAAGGCTTAAACCTAAAAGCATTCAAGGATTGGCAGCTTGTCTTGCATTAGTTAGAGGACCTTGTATTTCTTCCGGAGCAGACAAAAAATATATATCTATTATCAATGGAGAACAGCAGCCTGTCAAATTACATGATGTATATTGGGAAGCAACCAAGAATACTTATGGTATTGTAATTTATCAGGAACAGATCTTGAAAATATGTATTAATATGGGTTTTGATTCAGAAACAGCTTATAAGATTCTTAAAGCGGTTTCAAAGAAGAAAATTAAAGAGATTGAAACATACAAAGATAAATTTTATAATCTAGGCCGGCAAAAAGATATTAAAGACGATATTCTTGATACTATCTGGCAAGAGATTGTTAATTCCGGTCTGTATGCTTTCAATGTCGCACATGCAACAAGTTATGCCTTATTATGTTATTCCAGTGCGTATCTTATGACTTATTATCCTGTCGAATATCTTAGTAATCTGCTTACTAAAGTCTATTCCAACAAGGTTTCTGTAGAAGCAAATTTAAAAGATATTATTGATACCTGTAAATCCAGAGGTATTAAGATTCTTCCACCAGACCTTAATAGTCCTTGGAATTTTACTGTTCATGGAAAAAATATTAAAGCCGGGTTCTGTTCTGTAAAGGGAATAGGGGAGTCTTGTTTTAACGAGATCAACAAACACAAGGATTGTAATAGCCTGGAAGAATTTGTTAAAACCGTATCCGGCAGAGCTGTTAATAAAAGAAATATATTAACAATGATCGCGGCCGGAGTTTTTAAAACCAAAAACAGATTGTCGTTGGCAGAGCATTATATAAAAGATATAAAGAAAGAAAAAGAGTTTGACGGCAAAATAAAAATCGGTTCCGAAGTATTGATTAATCTATATAAGGATTCTGCGAATAAGATAAATAAAAATATCTTTGGCGCGCAACTGTTTTAGTTTTTTATCTATTGAAAGGAGTAAAAAACTTGGTAACATATGCAGAATTAATTTCTAAAATATATAAAGAATATCTCGATCCCAATAAAAGAGATATTCTTTTAAACTCTAATTTTGCTATTGTGAGAAGTAAAATGCTAAAAGATATGTATGAAATGTATAGAATCTTTGCGTTAACTTCTGACCAAAACAAAACAGAATTAGAATTACATACGATTGATGGTAAAAATCCTACCATTGATGCTACAAAAAATGTCATTAAAAAGATTATTGAATCTGTCTCTATCGAAGAAATGATTGTATCTCTTCAGGATTTTCAGAATAACGTTCTTAACTTCTTTAATAATAAAGTCCTGATGGCCGGTGCATACAACAGTCTTCATGTAGATTATGGCTATTTGGATTTCTTTGAAGAACCGAATTATGATTTTGATAAGCTGTTTGCCGATCTGAAAACAAGTAAAAAGTTTATAAATTTGCTTTGGCTTTCAGCTATTACATCTCATGAACCGGAAGATGATATGAGACAGCATTGGAAAAACTTTCATGCAAATACAGATTTAAAAGTTTATGGGTATTTCTTTGCTCCAAATACTCCTTATAATGTTTATGAAGAAGCTTATAGGAAACTAACCGACAGGCATCTTGTTGAACAAGATACTACAAAAATCAGAGTAAGCACACGTTTTGACATTGGTTTTCTGGATTTCTCTAATTATCGTATGAGTGATGATGCTATCGTATATACAAAATTCTTCTATTATCTTAATAGTCATATAAACAAAGGGGCGCCGCTTATTATCGGTATTCATAAATATAATTTAACCGAAGAGGTCCTAAATTTTTTCTCCAAATATCTTTCCGATGTATCTGTATATACAAAAGAAAATAGTGACTATGTACTTATCGTAGGTCTTACAAGAAGAAGAAATAGTGATGATATTAAAACTTATGAAACCATTATCTCTCAGACGATTGGTATCTCTTCTCCGGGTCTTGTTTATGATGTATTTGGCTGCGAAGAAGAAAATATAATTTTTAGAACTACGTATATCAGTGAACAAGCCGTTTTAGACGTTCTTGAGAGAAATCAAGAGCAAGTAAACAATATTATTCAAGATCAAGTTAAAATTATCGATTCTTATAGTAGTCAGAATACTCGTAGACCATTGATTCCATTTAGTCCTGGTCAGTTAGGTCTAGTTCTGGTAAGTGGTGATATTGATGGCATCATTGATGAAGGAGACGGTTGCTATCATGTCATCAAAGGCTCAGTATATAGAAATCCCACTACGATTACGGAAGAAGATGGTACGATTTCTACTAGAAAAACTACCTATAATGTTGCAACATCTGTAACCGTGATGCTTGCAAACGGGAAAAAAATTACATTAAGATAAAGAAATAAAGAAAGGAGACAAATATGGCAGATAAAAAACTAATTCCTATTACTAATTCATATAGATTAGAGCAGCCTTTAGGATATGCTACTCAGATTGTGTATTCTAGCATAGAGAGTGTTCCTTTGTTTATGATAGGATATTCATATACTAGTATGGCCAGCAGTGCTTTTAAAATTAATGACGAAAGTTACCGTCGTTTTTATTTTCATACTTCCGATAGTTGGATGGAAGTTAATCTTCAGCAAATCCACAGATCTGTTTTACGACTTAGATCCTGTAAGATTACCGGCACTGATTTGTCCAATATTTCTTGGCGCTATGAAGATCCTAAACTTGAAGCCGTAGAAGAATATAAATTTGTCTTTGGTCAGAAAAAAAATATCATCTATATAAAACTTGATAAAATCAAGGATATTTTAAAAGAGGAGCTTGAACGTAAGGCACATCAACAATATTCTTATCGCAATCTGACATTAGAAGATGTTTTGTTTTCTAGAGACAATATGTCAGAGTTTATTCCTGTATTTAAAACAATCCCGGAAATAAAAGATAAGATATATGAAGCAATTAAACAAAGATCCAAGACGCCTTTTATAAAAGAATGGATGGATTTCATTCTTGAGCATACCTATGCTGTAAGTTTTTTTATGAGTAGAGCAATCTATGCCGACATTGATGATCCAAATAACGTCTATGCTTTTCTTGTTGGGATTGATGAATATAGGCTTTCAAGAGAAATTTCTCTTGCTCTATCTCAAGGTCTGTTGAAAATTAATGGCTCTAACATGGTTTCATCTACATTCAGTCAGATTGAGACATTAACTGATTATCTTAAATTCTTTTCTGGCAAACTTATCGATAAAGCTTCTAACTGTTTTAATCCCATTTTTGATCCCAATACCGAGAAATTTACTCAGAAGGAAAAAGATTATTTCGACTATGCAGCTTATAGCGGTAAACTTAAATTCTTTAATGCTCAGAAGAATGTTATCGGTGCAATTTCCAGATCATTAAACGTAAATAAGTCCGCATTACTCGTCGGAGAGATGGGCTGCGGTAAGACAGCACTAGGTATTGCTTCTACTTATGTTAATAGTAAGAAGAGGAATCCGA
>CAMGAZ010000063.1 GCA_946008205.1 uncultured Clostridium sp.
ATATACAGACGAAAATAAATTGCTTGGGAAAGTAGATTACATATACAATGCTGGAAGTAGTGATATATATGTTGTAAAAGATGAGCAAGGTAAAGAAATATTATTACCGGCTATAAAAGAAGTACTAAAACAAGTAGATTTAGAGAATAAAAAGATAATAGTTCATATTATTAAAGGTTTGATTTAAAAAAGAGAGGTAAAAATGAAATTTGATGTACTAACATTATTTCCAGAGATGTTTGAGCCACTTAAACATAGCATTATCGAAAGAGCGTCTAAACAGAACCTTATAGATATTAACTTGATTAATATTAGAGATTTTTCAAAGGACAAACATAAAAAAGTAGATGATACACCATATGGTGGCGGAGCAGGAATGGTTGTAAGAGCAGATGTTGTGTATGATGCATATCAATCTGTTAAGGATGAGAGCGCAAAAGTCATATATTTATCTCCTCAAGGAAAAAAATTAAACCAAGAAAAAGTTCAAGAATTATCTAAAGAGCAACATTTAATTCTTCTATGTGGTCATTATGAAGGTATAGACCAAAGAGTTTTAGATGAAATTGTTGACGAGGAAATTTCTATTGGAGATTATGTTCTAACTGGAGGAGAGTTACCTGCAATGGTACTTATAGATTCGGTTAGCAGATATGTGGGAGGCGTACTAAGTACAGATTCTACAAAAGAAGAATCTTTCTCACAGGGATTGCTAGAATATAGTCAATATACAAGACCAGAAAAATTCCTTGCAAAAACAGTACCAGAAGTTCTAACTTCAGGAAATCATCAAAAAATAGATGAATGGAGAAGAAGAAGTTCTCTTATAAATACATTTTTGAAAAGACCAGAGCTTCTTAATCAAGAAGATATGAAAGAAGCAGAGAAAATCATTTCAGAAGAGAAAACTGAAAAATAATAAATAAAATTAAGAAAGGAGAATATCGATGGATATCATAAAATCAATAGAACACGAACAATTGAAAAATAAGATTCCAGACCTTAAAGTTGGTGATACTGTAAGAGTACATCAAAGAATTAAGGAAGGAAACAGAGAAAGAATCCAAGTATTCGAAGGAATAATAATCAAGAAACAAGGTGGCGGAGTTAACGCTACATTCACAGTAAGAAGAATTGCTTATGGAGTAGGAGTAGAAAAAACATTCTTAGTACATTCTCCATTAGTTGAAAAAGTAGAAGTTGTAAGAGTAGGAAAAGCAAGAAGAGCAAAGTTATACTATTTAAGAAATAGAACTGGAAAAGCTGCTAAAACAAAGGAAGATGTTGGAGCTAAAATTGAATCTAAATACATTGATGTAAAAGAAGATTTAACAGAAGAGCCAGCAGCAGAGGTTGTTGAAGAAGTTAAAGAAGAATCAGCTGTTGTAGCAGAAGCTCCAAAGGCTGAAGAAGTTGCTGAAACAGAAGTAAAAGCTGAAGAAGCACCTAAAACAGAAGAGCCAAAAGCTGATAAATAATAATTAAAAATGAAAGTAAAAAATATAAGCCAAATAGAATTTTCCATTTGGCTTATATTTTTAGTATTCTGCTTTATTACTTATCTTTGCATATTTTCTCAATCTAGCGTAAGCTAAGCAGTTAACGCTTCCCGCTGGAAATCTTCCAGTCTCATCTTTTTTTCCAGCAGGAACTCCTGTTAGTAATTCAATTCCTTGTTCAATTGTCGAAATCGTATATATATGAAATTTCTTGTTTTTCACAGCTTCTACAACTTCATCAGAAAGATTTAAATTCTTTTCATTCAACTTAGGAATCATTACACCATGAGAACCATCAAGACCACGCATCTTGCAAATTTTAAAGAAACCTTCAATTTTTTCATTAACTCCACCAATTGGTTGAATATCTCCTTTTTGATTTACAGAACCTGTAACAGCTATAGATTGATTAATAGGAATTCCAGATAAACTAGATAAGATTGCATATAACTCTGTACTTGAAGCACTATCACCATCAACGCCATTATATAGTTGTTCAAAACATAAACTAGCAGTCAATGATAAAGGCATATCTTGTGCAAACATTTCTCCCAAATAGCCACTAAGAATTAGAATGCCCTTAGAATGAGTAGAACCAGACATATCAACCTCTCGCTCGATATCTATAATTCCACTCTTTCCAACATAAGTGTTAGCAGTGATTCTAGCAGGCAAGCCAAAAGAATAATCTCCAATATTCATAACTGTTAGACCATTTATCTGTCCGACTTTAAAACCTTGTGTATCTATTAAAAGAGTACGATTGTTAATCATCTCGATATATTTTTCATTGTATTTTTGAACCCTTTCAATTCTTTGAGACAATGCTTCATCCACTGTACTTCCAGTAATGACTTTTTCTTTACGCAATTTTGCAAGTGTTGCTGCTTCTCCGACGATTTGAGTGATCTCACTGAATTTTGTAGAAAGTTTGGTCTGGTCGTCTGCAAGTCTGGATGCATACTCTACAATTTTAGCCATACCCGATTTGTCTAATGGTGGCAATTCCTCATTTTGACAGAATCCCTGAACAACTTTAGCAAGCTTGTTCATATTTTCTACTGTTAAAGGTGCGTCATCCTCAAATTCAACTTTTATCTTGAACAATTTTCTAAAGTCTGAATCTACAGAAATCAATGTTTGATATAATTGCTCATTTCCGATTAAAATTACTTTTAAATTAAGCGGAATTGGCTCTGGTTTCAAAGATATCATAACCATTGACGAACGTTGATCAACTAAATTTTCAATTCCTAATTCCTTAGTCCTCAAAACTTTTTTTAATGTTTCGTAACAAGACTGATTTGCAACAAGGTCTGCAGCTTGCATTATTAAATATCCACCATTAGCAATGTGAAGTAAACCAGGTTTCAACATCGTATAATCAGTTTTCAAACTGCCATAATAATTTTCATATTCTAACTTACCAAAAATATTTGGATATGAATAGTTTGAATCCATTATTACAGGGGCACCCTCAGTATTGCTATTGTCAATAAACAAATTGACCCTATAGTTTAACCATGGCTTAGTATTTTCTTGCCTTTGTGGTTGAGCCTGATTAAGAGATTTATGGGTATCTTCATCCAATAAAAAGGCATTTACATTTTTCAAAATGTCTTTTTTGATATCATCTAAAAATTTTGTAATTTTTTTATTTCGCTTAAAATTAGATTTGATATAATTAATGTGAGCATTGACGGTCAAAAGAGCGACGTTAGATTGCCATTCGCCAATCTTTCTATCAGACTCAGACTGAATAGCTTTTATTTGAGAAATAGCATCCATTACATGTTGTTGAACAATAGTAGATTTATCCTCAAAATCTTTCTTAGTCTGAGCGTCTAATTTTTCAAACTCTTCCTC
Organism: uncultured Clostridium sp.; assembly: GCA_946008205.1. GTDB lineage: Bacteria > Bacillota > Clostridia > TANB77 > CAG-508 > CAG-245. The sequence goes on from CAMGAZ010000063.1 coordinate 3,366, forward strand.
TTCAATAGTTCTACCATTAATAACGGGCATCATATAAATACCGTTAGTTGCAGATTTTACTTGAAAACCATATTGAGAGGACGTTTGATTAAGTTTATCCATTAGAGCAGACCTTTTAGAGTCATATTCTTGCTTTATTAAGGCCTTTTCTTTTTCAAAATCCTCGTTGTTAAAAGTTTCTTTTATGTCATGTTTAATATCTTTAATAAATCTATCCATTGCATCTCTAAAATCTTTACCCTGACCAGCGGGAAGAGATATTGCAATAGGCTCATTGGGGTTATCAAAATTATAAACATAGCACCAATCTTGAGGAACTTTTCTCTTTTTAGAGATGTTATCTAAGTAGTGCTTTGTGTACATGGTTTTCCCAACACCACTAGGACCTTCTATATATAAATTATATCCATTGATATCAACATTCAATCCAAACTCTAAGGCCTTAATGCCCCTATCTTGACCAATTCCAGTGGTGATTGGCTCTAAAGAATCTGTCGTTTCAAATTTAAAAAGGTTTGGGTTACATGTTGACTTTAAACTCTTATAAGAAAGTTCGTATTGATTTTTCATTAGTAATTTCCTCCTATATCTTATCTTTTTAGTATATTTTATTGTAAATTGATGAGACTAAAATGAAAGAGTCATCAATATGGCATCATATGTATTATTGTAATATTTTTTCCTTAAACCGACTTCTTTGAAATTATACTTTTTATATAAATTAATTGCAATAGAATTTTGAACATTTACCTCTAAATTTAATGATTTTATTTTAGATGATTTACAGTAAGAAATTAAATATTCTAGTATATATGACGCAATACCTAAATTACGCATATTTTTTTTAGTAACAATATTCATCAAATCTGCTGTATCTAAAATGATTTTTATGCCAGCAAAGCCGACAATAAGATTATCTGAATCCTTTGCTACAAAATATTTGGAAAAGGGAGATAAAAGCTCTTCTTTTAGAGTTGAATAATTCCAAAATTCATCAAAGCTAGAAGTCAATGAGCTTTTAATTTTCTCTAAATCATCAAGGGTCATTATCGAAATTTTAACAAAATCATTTTTCTCCATCTTTTGCCCTTTCTGCTTGAGACTTCCTTAAATAAAGGGGAGAGATATAGTTTGAATCTCCATACAACCCATTTAAGTATTTTTCATAAGCACATTTCGCTAAAGATACGCTAGATTGCGTATTATTATCCGAAAATATAATTTTATAATCAGCAAATTTTTTCTCTATTAGACCGTGGTACAAGATACTTCCATCGCCAACAAAAGTTATTGTGCTTATTTCAGCATCTTCACACAAGTCAGAAAAATCATTTAACACAGTATTTATATTCTCTGCAATATTATTTCCTATTTGTGAATAAGTATTATCGTTAGACAAAAATAATGCAGAATACACATTATCGTTTTTGCAATCGATAATTGGAAAAATTATTGAATTTTGCACAACGTTGTAAGCTAAACTCTCAAGAGAAGTAACTCCAACGGTTGGAATATTCTTTGCGTCTGCAAAAGCTTTAACAGTTGCAATGCCAATTCTTATACCAGTAAAAGAACCGGGACCTAAGCAACACGCAAGTAAATTAATATCATCTAAGGATAAACTTTGTTCTCTCAACGCTTCATCAATGATAGGCATAAGCTTTTGGGAATGGGTTTTCTCATCATCATTATTTTTTTCTACTAATACATTAAAATTCTTATTTTTATCAACTTCAACAATTGCAACAGAACAATTCTTAGAAGAAGTATCAACTGCTAATATTCTCATTTATTAATTTCCTCAATTCTTAACTTTCTGTAATCGACATTCTCAGAGTCTCTTGAAAATGTAATTTTAATATAACTATTTGGAAGAATGTCCTCAATCATTTCGCCCCATTCAAAAATACAAATGCCATTTTGCAAATATTCCTCACCGCCAATGGCATAAAATTCGTCAATGTCTGATAACCTATATAAATCAAAGTGATAAATTTTTTGGTTATTTGCATCATATTCGTTCACAATAGTAAAAGTAGGACTAGAAATTTCATTTTCTAACCCAAAATGCTTCAATATTCCCTCCGTAAACTTAGTCTTTCCAGAGCCTAAATCGCCAGACAGAATTATTATAGAATTACTATTTAATTTTGATGCAAACTCATCTGCAAAACTTATGGTATCTTCTTCAGAGCGTGAAATAAACTCGTGCATATAAATTCTCCTATTAAATTATCTGCTCATATTTTATATTAATATGAGGAATTTTGCAAGGGAAATTAATACATTTGAGGATAATTTTAAATTTAAACTGGATTATTTTGTTCAAATAAATTAAAGAACAATAACAATTGACAAAGTCATCTATAAAAAGTATAATTTATGTATTATTAAAACGAGAAAAAAGAAGTGCACTTGAAAGGATGGAGGAGAACCTCGAATGGAAGACAAGAAAAAGTATATTAGAAACTTTAGCATAATTGCACATATTGACCACGGAAAATCAACTTTAGCAGACAGGTTGATTGAAATGACAGGTGTTCTTTCTAAAAGAGAAATGGAAGACCAGGTATTAGACAACATGTACAAAGAGAAAGAACGTGGAATTACAATAAAATCACAAGCAGTTAGAATGAAGTATAAAGCAAAAGATGGAAATACTTATGAATTTAACTTAATAGATACCCCAGGACATGTTGATTTTAACTATGAGGTATCAAGAAGCTTGGCTGCATGTGATGGTGCAATTCTTGTCGTAGATGCGAGTCAAGGAGTTGAGGCTCAAACGCTTGCAAATGTGTATTTAGCGCTAGATAATAATCTAGAAATATTACCAGTAATAAATAAAGTGGATTTGCCAAATGCAAGACCGGATGAGGTAAAAAATGAAATAGAAGACATAATAGGAATACCTGCTCAAGATGCTCCATGCATATCTGCAAAAACGGGCTTAAATGTAGAACAAGTTTTAGAGAGAATTGTAACAGATATTCCGGCTCCAACAGGAGATGAAACAGCCCCATTGCAAGCTTTAATATTTGATTCAATATATGATAACTACCAAGGAGCTATTGCATATGTAAGGATTAAGAATGGAACTGTAAAAGTTGGAGATAGAATTAGACTAATGGCATCAGGAAAAACATTTACAGTAACAGAAGTTGGATATTTTGAACCAGGATCATATTCTCCAACAGACCAATTAATAGCAGGAGAAGTTGGATATATTGCTGCAAGCATCAAAAGCTTATCAGATATACGCGTTGGAGATACAATTACAGTTGATGATAGACCTGCAGAAAAGCCACTACCAGGATACAAGAAAGTGAACCCTATGGTATATTGCGGTTTATACCCTGTAGATGGAAGTGATTATGAAAATTTAAAAGTAGCATTAGAAAAGCTACAGTTAAATGATGCAGCCTTAGAATTTGAACCAGAAACATCAGCGGCTCTAGGATTTGGATTTAGATGTGGATTTTTAGGATTGCTACATCTAGAGATTATAGAGGAAAGATTAGACAGAGAATTTGATTTAAGCCTGATTACAACATCACCATCAGTTATCTATAAAGTATATAAGACAGATGGAACAATGATAGAAATATATAATCCGGCAGATTTACCACCTGCTGATGAAATATCAAGGATAGAAGAGCCTTTTGTTGAAGCGGAAATATTAACACCAAAAGAATTTGTCGGAAATATAATGGAAATATGCCAAAACAGACGTGGCATATATGTAGACATGAAATATCTTGATACAACAAGAGTAACACTAGTATATGAACTTCCATTAAATGAAATAATATACGACTTTTTCGATAAACTAAAATCAAAAACAAAAGGATATGCTTCATTTGACTATGAACTAAAAGAATATAGACCATCTAGTCTGGTAAAACTAGATATACTAGTAAATGGAGAAAATGTAGATGCTCTATCATTTATAGTACACAGAGATTCTGCCTACGAAAGAGGCAAAAAAATGATAGAGAAACTAAAAGAGGTAATACCAAGACAGTTATTTACAATACCATTGCAAGCAGCAATAGGCGGAAAAATAATAGCAAGAGAAACAATCTCTGCAATGAGAAAAGATGTTCTAGCAAAATGTTATGGCGGAGATGTTACAAGAAAGAAAAAATTACTAGAAAAGCAGAAACGTGGCAAAAAGAAAATGCGTGAAATAGGAAATGTAGAAATACCACAAGAAGCATTTTTGTCAGTATTGAAACTAGATGACGACAAATAGGGACCACTAGGGACGGTTCTCAATGGCCCAACC
>CAMGAZ010000064.1 GCA_946008205.1 uncultured Clostridium sp.
CTATCATCTACTTTGGTTTTTTCCGTAATTATCTGATAATCAAATTTCTCAAATAAGGGCTTAATCTGCATCAATTCATTTAAATACCCACCAGTGCTAGCTATAAACAAGACCTTTCTTTTTATTGTAGCTTTCGCATTTTTTTCAAGTAAAGCTTTAGGTTTATTAGCATCTTTTAATCTTATCTTGTTCGCTATAAAAATTATTAGCATTACTAGTAGAATTCCACATGTAGCAGCTACCGTATCCAAGCAAACATCTATAAACTGTCCACTTCTTCCCGGCACAAACAGTTGGTGGATTTCGTCTGAACTTGCATATAGAAGTATAAATATGACACTTATATCAAATTTATATGCCTTACACCAATTAAATGTTTGTGCACACAGCATTGTTAGGATTCCCAGCAACATATATAAGCAAAAATGTGCTCCTTTCCTTACTAATGGCTGAATCGATTCCACTCTAATATACTTTTCTTCTTCGCTCATGTTTTTATTATTTTCAAAAAGATTTATTAGAATTTTCGTAAATTCTGTACTTGTCTTAGATGATTTCTGTCCTCGGGCATCTGAAAACTTAAATATGGTATAACATAATAAGATTATGGCTATAACTAAAAGATATCTGATTACATGTTTTAAAATATTTTTGTTCATTATATCGTCCTTTCAAACTTTTACATTTTGTCCGGTACTTGTATTCCAAGCAAGTTTAGTCCTTTCTCTAACACTGTCTTTACCATGTATGTTAGATATAGACGAGCATTTTGAGTAGTATCATCTTCTCCTAATATATGGCAATTGTTATAGAAACTGCCAAATTCTTCTGCTATCGTAATTAAATATCTAGCTAAAATTGAAGGCTCTTCTTTTTCTGTAACATCCACTAATATTTGATTGAAGTTATATAATTCTTTTATGATATTTTTAGAGTTCTCATCATCTAATTTAGATACATCCACTGATGCAATATCTGGAATATATCCTGCCTTTTCTAATACGCTCTTAGCACGTACACATATATACTGAACATACGGACCTGTTTCGCCGTTAAAGTTTAACATAATATTCCAGTCAAATATTTCGTCTTTTATTCTTCCATTTGATAAGTCATTAAATATCACTGCTCCAACTCCTATTTTTCTAGCAACTTCTTCTTTGTTTTCTAGATTTGGATTTTTACTTTCTATAATTGCTTTGCTTTTTTCTATTGACTCGTTTAGTAAATCTTCTAATTTTATTGTATTTCCTTCCCTCGTTGACATTTTACCTGTTTTTAATTGTACCATTCCAAAAGGTACATGCTCTAGCCCTTTTACATATTTTTCATCAATTCCTAAATACCTTGCAGTTGAAAATACTTGTTTGAAATGTAGTGATTGTTCATATGAAGTAATATATAAAGCTTTATCAAAATCATAAGTTCTTGCCCTATATAATATTGCTGCCAAATCTCTAGTTGCATATGTTGTTGATCCATTCGATTTAATTATCAAGCATGGAGGAATATTTTGATCGTCCATTTCAACTACTTTTGCTCCATTCGAGTCTATTAATTTGCCAGATTTTTCTAATATTTCTACAACTTCTGGCATTTTATCAGAGTAAAAAGCTTCTCCGTTTAGAGAATCAAACTTAGTCCCCAAGATATCATATACTCTATTAAATTCTTTTAGGCTTAAGTCTCTAAATCTTTGCCATGTCTCTTTACAGTATTCATCACCATCTTCTAATTTTTTGAAATTATTTCTGCATTCTTGTAATACTGTCTCATCCTCGTTGCAAAGTTCGTTTATCCTTACATATATCTTTGTCAATTCTTCTATTGGGTTTTCTTCAATATTATATTCAGAGCCCCATCTCTTATAGCCTTATATCAATTTTCCAAATTGAGTTCCCCAATCACCTAAATGGTTTATTCCTACAACATTGTATCCCAAATATTTGTATATATTATATAGCGCACCACCTATTACAGTTGAGCGAAGATGTCCAATGTGAAATTGCTTTGCTATATTAGGAGACGAATAATCTATAACTATGTTTTTTGGCTTATCCTGCTTTTGAGCGCCAAAATTTTCTCCCTGTTTATCAAATTCCCTTACAACTTCTTCTGCAATAGCCTTTTGGTTAATCTTAAAATTTAAGAATCCATTGACTGCTGTTACTTCTTCTATTTCTTTAACCAAATTGTTAGATTTCAAATTCTCTGATATCTTAATTTTCAAATCTGTGGCAATCATAGCAGGAGCTTTCTTCAATTCTTTGGCAAGCATAAAACATGGGAATGCAAAATCTCCATTAGTGGAATCCTTTGGCACTTCAATGTTCTCTGATATTCTTGTTTTTTCTAAATTAGTTACTTTTGAAATTTCTTCAACTACCATTTCTTTAAAATTTGTCATATCTATTCCTCATTTCTATTCTTGGTATTGCCCCATTGGGGACAGGTGGGACCATTGAGAACCGTCCCTAATGGTCCTAGTCACCTAGGCAGATTCCTATGTCTCTTGCAGTTTTTACTAAATCATCATCCATTGATACTTTTCTTATGTTACTTTCCGGAGTATTTCCTGAAACAGCACCTATCTCTTTATTGTTTCCAACTACATCTTCTAATGTTGCATAGTCTAATTTTCCATTTTTCATTACAGCAATTGTTCCAAATTTTCCTTCCATTGCTAATTCCATTGCTTTAGCTCCATATTTTGTTGATAGAACTCTATCAAATGCTGTTGGAGTTCCTCCCCTTTGCATATAGCCTAGAACTGTACATCTTGCTTCGAAACCTGTTAATTCTTCTAGTTGTTTTGCAACTTTCTGTCCAGCTCCCCCTAATTTGTTATTGTCAACTCCTTTACCATTGTCTCTTACATTTGCCACCGTTAACTCTCCGTTTTTTGGCGTTGCGCCTTCTGCAACGACTACTATACTAAAGCGTTTTCCAACGTTTGCCCTTTCTTGTATTTTCTTTACTGCTGAATTTATGTCATATGGAATTTCTGGGATTAGAGCTATATCTGCGCCTCCTGCTATAGATGATTCTAACGCAATCCATCCTGCATATCTTCCCATAACTTCTAGAACCATTATTCTATGATGAGTTTCTCCAGTTGTATGCAACCTGTCTAGTGCTTCTGCTGCTACTGATACTGCTGTATTATATCCAAAAGTTATGTCTGTGCAAGCAACGTCATTGTCTATAGTTTTTGGTACACCTATCACATTCATTCCTCTTTTGTAGAAATCTCTTGCTGACTTTTGAGTTCCATCTCCGCCTAAAGTGAAAACACAGTCAAAGCCATCATATTTTACATTTTGAAGACATTTTTCTGATAAATCTTGATATTCTATTTCTCCATTTGGTAATTCTACCTTATAATTGAATACATTTGCATTTGTTGAAGATCCTATAATTGATCCACCTTTTTGCAATATTCCTGAAGCGTTCCCTTGATTACGTGTACTTAATCTGACAAAATCATTTTTTAATAGTCCTCTATATCCATCAATAAATCCATAACATTCGATTCCATTGCTTTCTGCTGTTTTTATAATTGCTCTAATAACTGCATTAAACCCCGAAACATCTCCACCATTTGCTAATATTGCTACTTTCTTTAACATATTCTTACCCCCTTAGTTTTTTTAAGTATTTATATATTCTTTACATATTATACAATAAATATAATTTAACAATCATTATTTTACTACAATGATTATATAAATTCAACTGTATATGTGTTAAAAACAAATAAAAATAGATGATTAAAGCATCTATTTTATTCTTTACAACTGATATGTATATTCTCTATGTCCCCTTTTAGTTCTCTGGACACTATATTCTGAATTTGTGCAATTTGTTCTTCTGAAAGTTCTTTTGTTTTTACAATAATGTTAATACTATCCCCATTCACAAATATTACTAAGTCTTCAAATCCTTTATTTTTTATTAAATTTTCCGTAATCATAATTGCGTTTTTAGTGTCATTTATATTTTTAATTTCATTCTCTGATATTTCTTTTTGTGAATCAGATATTTGATTATTAGTCAAAATGTTTTGGTAGCTTTCTAGCATCTGTGAGTACATCTTATCTCTTTCTAATCTTGATTCTGTAAAGTATTGATTCTCTATCGGTGTACTACTGGTATTAACATTGTTATCTACAATGTTATTTTCTTCTACTACGTTTGCACTTACCAGAGTGGCATCTCCTAATTCTGCATATTGCTCTGTATCTGATAGTGCTGCAGTTTGCACTGAATTTTTTGTATTTGTAGTATAACTCATGTAACCTGCGGCAATTAGCATGATTGCAATAACTGAAATTATAATTTGGTTTTTCTTCAATATTGATTTCATATTTTTATTAGTTTTCTCCTTTCATTTCAAACACTTGTATTTTATATGTAGCAAGGCCTGTAACCGCTTCTACCGCTTGAATTATATTTGCTTTTACGTTTGCATCTCCAGCTCCTTGCGCGGTTATGATAGCTCCTTCTATTTTAGGATTGACGACACTCTGAGTTATTGGTGTTTTTACTCCATTATTTTCTTCATATATTATATCTTTTTTTGAGCTACTCTCATTTATTATCCTCGTGCCTCCTCCAGAGTCTTTTTCTTCCGTTGTACTTTCGGTAGAGTCTTCATCATACATAGGCATTATTTGGCTTGTTTGAGAATATGTAAGTAACACTTTCGTAGTTCCCACTCCTTTTATGTTTGATAATATATTCTCTAAGCGTTCTTCTGTATTTTCTCCTTCATTGCTCTTTTTATTTTCTGTATTTGGTTCCTCTGTAGCTAATTTTTTTGTTATTTCATTGTTTTCTTCTTTTTTATCGCTATCTCCAGACCATATATAGTTTATGGCTACTATTGTTACAATTAAGATAATTGCAAATATCACTAAATTTTCTATTGTTTTTTTATTATTCCCTTCCTCTTTTTTCTGTAGTTTTTCTTTAAATTTCTCTAGTTTCTCTTTAAACACTCTTTTCTCCCTCCCTTAAGGTTAAGCACGTCTAGCTTATATATATGCTCCTAATATCTATATCATACGTTTCACTAAGGTAGACCTTTATTTCATTTTTTTGACTTTCGGTTAGAGTATTGTTACTTTGTATTATATTAGTATTTGTATTTTTCCCTTAATTCTCTACTGTCTCTATTTATATACGTCATGAGCTATTTCCCTCATTTTCTTCATTTTCTTCTTTACTTAAATTTAAGCTAATGCTTTCTATCATATAATTTTCATTGTCTTCTATCTTTATATTTGTGGATATTACCTGATAGCCTTTCGCTTTTAATTTACTCTTAATATCCTCTGTTAAGCTTGATATGTATATATCTTTTATTGTCCTACTATTATTTGCTTCTAACTCTGCATAAATTTTATTATCAATTTTAGATATTTTTTCTTCATACTTTTGTGTATCTAATACTTCATCCATATTTAAGTTACCGCCTTTTAATTTAACTATTACCGGAGAAATTATAGTAAATAATATGTATATTCCAATAATCACTTTTACATATTTTTTACTACTTCCGTTGGGTAATATAAGTTCTATTAAAGTGGATATGACCACTGCTACTATTATACCTTGTGCCCACTTGCTAAACCAACTAACCATCTTTTTCTCCTCTACTGCATCATAAGCCCACTATTTGATATGTTTATCACTAGTGTAACCCCTATAATCAGCATAACCGATATACTACACATTATAGCTAACAACAGTTTAAAAGTCCCTCCTATTTGCCCTAATAGTTTTACAATTTTTTCATCTGCAATAGGTTGACATACTGCAGCTCCCAAATAGTAAACAGCCATTAGTGTTGCAAGTTTTATGATTGGAATTATACATATGCTTATAATAACTATAACACCTACTATTCCAACTGCATTTTTTAAAATATTAGTACAACTCATTACTGTATCTACTGCATCTCCGTAGTATTTTTCCAACTATCGGAATGAAGTTAGATACTGCAGCTTTTGTTGTTTTTACTGTTAGTGCATCTACTCCATTAGTTATACTGCCCTCCAAAGAAGATACTCCTACAAATATTGTCAATACAATTCCCAGTATCCATACGACTGAAGTATTCATAAATTTCGATAATTTATCTATTTGTACTTTATCAGATATATTTGAAATTATATTTAATGAAACTGATATTAATGCAACAGGTATTAATATCGTATTTATAAAGTTGCCTATAAAAGTTATTATAAATAATATTATAGGTTGAAGCATGCTTGCTGATGCAATGTTTCCGCGTAGTTATCATTAATGTTATCAATATTGGTATAAGGCTATTCGAGAAACCAACAAGATTTTCTATAGCTCCTTTTACCATAATAATAATGTCTGAAAAGTTTTTCATTATAATTGTTACAATTATAATATATGTGATATAATATGTAATTTGAGATATTCCTTTATTTTCTAAATTATCACTTATACTCTTTAAAACACTTGATATTATAATTATAATCATTATGCTTCCGTATAGTTGCAATAGTCTCTTCTAATTGTACTACCAAAATTGATAAAAATTTTTTTCCTAATGTTTTATTATCAATATTTCCTTTTATTGCCGATGAAATTATTTCTTCTACATCAATATCTAAATCGTCGTTCTTATACTTCTTTGCCTCTTCTATGAAACTAGATATTCCTATTGAATCTGATTGATTTTTTAATATTTCTTCTGTTGAAGAATCTATATTGTTCTCTGCATAGACTTCGTCAAATATGCTTGAACACGAGAAACTTATAAATAGCACTGCAAAAATTGTTATAATTTTTTTCATTCTTTTGTTTTCCTTCATACTTACTCCTGATTAATTTTGAAAACACAATCATGGTAAAATGCTTATTATTGTCTCTAATAGGCTGGACATTATCGGAATTGACATTGACATTATTATCACCTTCCCACTTAAATCGACTTTACTAGCAATAGCCGATTCTCCCGAATCTTTACATATACTTACTGCAAATTCTGTTAAAATAGCGATTCCTGTAATCTTAATTAATAAAGTTAAAAATTCATTATTTATAGATGTTTTATTTGTAAAACTCTTTAGCACTTCTATTATTCCAGAAAGTTTACCAGCTATTATAGAAAATATTAATATTCCCGCTCCAATTGATACATACATTGCAAATTCTGGCCTATACTGTTTTATTAAGATAATTATTATAACCGCAATAAATCCTATTCCAATAATCTTAATAATATCCATTTATGCTTCCTCATTTCACAAATTAAAAATGGTCCTTACTGTGTCAAATAAGGTACTTATTTCTTTTATTACCATTGTTAATACAATGATAAGTCCAGCCAAAGTTGTCATCATTGCTTGGTCTTCTCTTCCTGCTCTTACTAGAACTTGATATAGTACCGCCACTAATATTCCTATAGCAGCAATTTTAAATAAAAGATTTATATCCATATTTTATATTCCTCTCTATATCAATATTATTGCAATAGTTAATCCTGTAGTAACTCCTAGAGTTCTATATAACTTTGCGTTTTTTTGTCTCTCTATTTTTGCATTTTCAATTCGACCTATTAGCATTTGTTCTGTCAACTCTATTTGGCTGACTTGCCCTG
>CAMGAZ010000065.1 GCA_946008205.1 uncultured Clostridium sp.
TCGCATCTATCAAACAGCCTAAACAAAAGTGTTCAAGTTATTATTGCAATTTACGGAATTTTTATTGATATAATTTAGATGTTTATTAAGTTTTAGCTCCAGTAATCTCCGATGAGGTTACTAGAGCTATTTTTGTGATATGGATATTTTAGGGTGAAGTTATTGCGTGAATGAAGAAACAAAAGAGCTACAGCGTCAGTTAAATAAAGATTATTTAACTATTGATGATGTTATTCAATATGGTAGCGTTAGAAAAATATATTTGGTAATTGGTAAAGATCCAACTGTTAAATATTGGTTTTGCAAAAATAAAGATGGAAACGTACTAGTTCCAGCAGATAAAGAACCATACTATAGTGAAATAAGCCATAGACTGTTAATTATTGGGAATGGCTTTGATCTGCATTGTGGGGCTAATAGTACATATAATGCATTTTTTGATGAGCAATTTGGAATTTCGTTAGCTTATGAAGTTGAAAAATTATGTTTGAAAGACGTAAAAGAAAGAATAAGAAAAGAAATAAGGAATAAATTCGTAGATCAAGTTAAAGAAATATTTAATGATTATTATTTCGAGTTAGGATATCGAAATATTGAGGATATATTTACTTCTATTGAGTTGAATTTCTTAACTCGATATAAGAATAAGTTATTAAGTGAACTAATTTTTTTAAGCCAAAGGCAAAAAATAAATGCTGGTTTGATTTTGAATCAAATAGATAAAAAGATTGAATGGTTTCAGGGAGCATATAGTAAATGGGATATAGTGTTTTTCTTAGCTGAATCTTTTTATTCAAAGCAGAATAATGTTAATTGGTCAGACATTGAGAAAATGATATTTTATATCATTAACCTTTTAATACCTGGTAGTTTATCAGTAACTATTAATTTATGGCTGACCGGTAATTTAAAGATTAAGACTAGAATTAAAAATAGAAAATTTAATAAGCTGATTAAAAGTCTTTTTCGAAATAAGGAAAATATATCTCATGATTTATTGATAGAATTAGAAATATTTGAAAAAGAGTTTGCTGTATTTATTCAAAGAAAAGAAACATATCAATACTATGAAAAAGCTAAAAAAACCATGGATGGTTTGGTATTGGATAAATATAAGGCTGCTGCAAAATATACCGTACATACTAAAAATCAGCATGTTATTTTAGATGTTTTTGACTTTAATTATTCACTTAATTCTTATGATGCTAATCATCGTTTGAACTTGGATTCAAAAATAACTCTTCATAGTTGGACAAATATTCACGGTATAGCTGACTATAATAGAGCCCCAGATGATCCAGCTCCTATTTTTGGTATTAATTTGTATGAAATGTTAAATAGATCTTGGCTGTATAAAATCTTGGGTATATCAATCAATTTATATAAAGATTCTAGATTAAAGTTTACAAAATCGTATAGGTTGAGTACAAATCATGTAAATAATATTCGAACAAAACAACTTCAGAAAAAGGTAGATATTATCACGATTGTTGGACATTCTTTAAGTAGTGCAGATTATTCTTATTTTGAATCTCTTTTTGATAAGTATGAATTATATGATGGGAATGTTGTATTGGAATGCTATTATGCTGATGGCATTGATAGTGAAGAAGATTATACTAAGCAAGTAGATGCACTACTTACGGATTATGGGAAGACTTTAAAGGTTGCACATGGCATAAATATTTTTAATAAGCTGATGCTAGAACAAAGATTGAAAATTATGCCATATCCTAAAAAATAATTTTATTCGAATCTAGAAAGTGTTAGTAAATATGAAAAATGAAGAATTATTTATTGGTTGTGTTTTTTTAATAATAATATGTGTATTATGGGAAATTTATAATACAAGCAGGTTAACTACTTATTTGAAACAGCAACAAAAAGAATTAGAAAATTTAAAAAGTTTAGGTAATATTATATTTTATGGAGAATTAGTTTTTTATAAAGAACAAATTTCAAGTATAGCTAGCGATAACATCAAATTAGTATGTCATTTATTAATAAATAGAAGTGATTCAAATTTAAAAGAGAAGATGAAAATAATAGAAAAGGACTTGTTTTACCTAGAATATTCTGAAAATAAAGAATGTGATAAGGAAATTATAGATTTATTGTTAGATGCGTCAAACAAATGGAAAAATGATCATGTTTTTCAAGAATGTAAAAATGAAGTTGGGGAAACTTTAGAAAAATATTTAAATTCAGTAAAAACAAATTCGTGTGACCAACAAATTAAGGATCTAAAGAAAATATACAGTTAATAAGTACTTAAAAAAGTATACTTAGAAAGATGGACTCATTAATGCAGGTATTACTTTATATTTTATTAATTGAAGCTTTTTTGTACTTTTAATATGCAATTTTATGTCCAAGAAGTTTAAGATAAATCTATTAACTTTAAAAGACTATAAAAGTAAAGATAGTAATAATTATAGGTATTACTATAATCAGTTAGCGATAGAAATAATAAAAGATATAGTTGGAATGGTTTTTATTTCAGGAATTATTAGTGTAATTCTTGATACTGATGATAGCTTTGGAAGTCTTCTTCTTTTAGGTGTTTCCATATTACTATGGATTATACTTTGTATTTACGATTTTCGTATATCAAAGACTATAGGAATAAGAGAAGATCATTTGACTCGAAATATGCAGATAAAATGCTTGGATGAAGGAAAGGAAAACTCAAAAATCAAATTGAAAGATAATAATTTTAAATTCAATTTAGAGATTAGATTATCTTTAATAATATCTGGTATCGTGACTATCGGTGTGGCAACTATCATTAGTCCAGATTTCAAATTCAACGTAAAATATTCTAGAGAATTGAATTATTTCTTTAATTTATATTATCCTGGAATGTTTTTGTTTCTTTGTGGTTTGTTTAACTGGAGTTTTTTAAGTAAAAATAAAGAAACAGATATTCTACTGGATACTATTAAATTGGGTGTACTATTTTTAGGTATACCTGCAATTGGTTTAGCCATATATAAAAATAGTATTTTGTGGAAAATGCTGTTGGTAATTGTATTACCGTTGGATGTATTTTTTTGTGGTAGTGCAGTAATATCAATTTATTATTTTCTGCGTCAAGTACCTAAAACTATAAATAAAATAATTGTTGAACATAAGTTGCGAAAATGGCAAGAAAAAATAGGAATGAAGTAAAAAGTATAATCATGAACTAAAACTTAAAAATTAGACAAGTTAAAATGATACAATCCTGCTAAGGTGGACGATTGAAATATGTAAAGTATTTAATTATTCACAAAAGTAGGATTTTTTATATCTAAGAAAAAATAAACGTAATTATAAAACGAAAATTATTTCGATTATATAAACTCTAAGATTGATATTTTGTTAGGAGAAATTCGTATAGTTTTGCTAAAGGTCTTACAACAATATTAAGGTGGAAGATGATTATCTTGATTAATAAATTAATTGTGAGTCATAAAGATTTATTTTTATGATAAAAATGGTATACTAATCGTTTTATCTAGTATAATAAATGTAAAGTTTTTTGTTAGTATGGAGGGAATTATGGAAAAAGGACAAGTAAAAGTTTTCTTGAACTCTTCAGAAAATAATTTGATTTTAGAAAAAGTTCCCTCACATAAGGACTATTATTCTTTTATAAAAGAGGAGTTAGCGAGGGATTTAAAACAAGTATCATTACCATCGTCTATTTTATTAGATGTTTTAAATTATTTCTTTGTCAAAAGGAAAGCTACTGTAACGAAAATTGAATTGTTACAAGATGACGAGGAATATCAAAATACTATAGATAGTTTAATAGAGCAAGCACAAGAAAACAGAGATTATTTTTTGTATTTATGGAATGAATTAACAACTAGTTTTAGAGAAGGCTCTGTAGAAATCAAAAGAATAGATTTAAGAATGAGAGATTCTGATAAGAAATTAGCACATATAAGTTTGTCAATAAATGGTCTTATTAATTATAGAGGAAATAAAGAATTTATTGATAAAGTTTTAGAAGATCTATTAAACTTATTGTGGAAAAAAATGCAAGATTGGATTATATAAGTGTTACTTACTGTTCTAAAAAAGGTAAATAAATTCTTCTCTTTTCTTATTTCTATTATAGTTCCACTAATTTCTTTTTTCTTAACAGTTAAATATCCAATAAATATAGCATTTTTTGGGATAAGGGATTATGCAGCATTAAGCGCGGCAATATATCCATTTATTATAACTTTGGTGTTAAGCTGTATTAATCTTTGGTTGTCAAGCTGGATAAATAATTTTTCAACAATTAAATTAAAATTCTCTCAAAAAAAGAATCCTTTTTTGCTTTCTTTTGATGAGAGCTCAAATGATAAAGTTAAATATAATTTTAGAACATCTAGTGATTACTTATATCTTAATTTACTCGTAAAAGGAAAAACTAAAAATCTGATGAAGACAGATGTCATCATTGATTTTCCTAAATCGGTGTCAATTCAAAAAATAGATGATAGTTCTGTTTTTATAACAGGTGATGAGAAAAATGATCATAGAATAAAAATCTCTTTATGTAGAATACTTAATCCGAATCAGAAAGAAGCACATTATGCTAAAAGAATAAAACTCATGTTGCAAAAAGAAGATGGTGAATTTTGGGGTGAGACTGAGACCAGAATAAAGTGTGAAAGTAGACTGGTCGGAATAGAGTTAAAACATAATGAAATAGAATTTAATGAAGGTGAAAAATAGATGGCATCATGGCTTGCAACAACAAGATGGACTGACACTAAGGTAACTTCTATAAAAGAAGTTAGTGAAAAAATAAAGGAAAATAAGGAAAAATTTGATACAGATAACGATAATGCACTAAACTATAATAATTTATCTGTTTCAGAAAGTGATATTTTTAAAATTCAAATAGAAGAAAAAGAAATACAGTATAAAACAATAAATATTTCGTATGATACTGTTTACCCCGGAATGACTGACGTTACACTAAGAACACAGAATCACAAAGCAATCATTGTAGCATATAACTTTTCAAATAAGATTTATTATATTACTAATTTGAATTCTAAAGCACAGTTTATTTTAAGGAGGATACTAGGATATACAGGTAGAAAAGAAATAGAAAATATGAATATTGATTTGCCAAATGGAATATTCATGTGGTTGATTCAGAAAGTGTTTACTGAAAATAATGAATTTACAATATCTGGTATCGATCAGGCAGATGAAAAAATAATTATAGATAGTATAGTGGGATTAAGAGGTGAAACACAAGACGCAAATAAATTGCAGGCAGAAGGTGATACTGTCTTAAACTTGTTAACGGTTTTATCTTTTATTCTTGAAAGTGATAAACTTAAACAATTAATATTTAACGCTGAATGTGTAGGACATGAAAATATACCCATTAGATTGAACGATAAAGGATATGTTTCTATTAATTCGGAAGATTATGATGGTGTGTTTGAGGATTTCGATACAAGTAAGAAGAAAGCTGCAATATTACTACTAGTATATAATGGAATTTTGCCTCATTTGATTGAATCATATTATGAAGAAAAATCAGACGATACTTGGAATCAAGAAAAAAGAAATGATTTTTTAGATCAAATTCAAAATAGTTTAATTAAAAGATTAGAAAATAGAAAAAAAGAACAAATAGACTAATTACTATATGATAAAACTCCTGAATCAAAAAATGACTCAGGAGTTTTGTTTATAAATTGCTTACTTGGAGGCAAATGTCCATGTCCCAATACTACACAAGCGGCGAGTTTGCTAAGAAGGCGCATGTTTCGATTCGCACAATTCGCTATTATGATCAGAAGAATTTATTAAAGCCGGCAACGTACACTAAAGGTGGTGCACGGCTATATACAGACCAAGATTTTGCCAAGCTGCAACAGATTCTACTATTAAAATATCTTGGTTTTTCACTCAGCGATATTCGTGAAATGACGATTGGATCAGGGGATAAGCAATTACTCCGAGATTCACTCCAGATTCAAAAACGTCTTGCCGAAGAACGACTCGAAGCGATGAAGAATGTGGTGAATGCCATCGACTCAACTAGTCAGGCACTCGATCACAATGATCAAGTTGATTGGTCGAAGATGCTTAACTTAATTCATTTAACTTCGATGAATCAATCGCTCAGTATGCAGTATAAGAACGCTACGAATATTTCTGCCCGCATTCGTTTGCACCGTGATTATTCTGTTAATAAGGAAGGCTGGTTCCCATGGCTCTTTAGTAACTTGCACCTTAAGTCGGGGATGAAAGTGCTTGAACTTGGTGCCGGGAATGGTGCGTTATGGTCACAGAATATCGATAAGGTGCCAGCTGGTGTGAATATTATTTTGTCAGATATCTCTGAAGGAATGATAGCTGATGCCAAGAATGAGATCGGTGATAAGCCTGAATTTCAATATGCCGTGATTGATGCGCAGAAGATTCCTTTTGCTGATGATACTTTTGACTTGGTGATTGCCAATCATATGCTGTTTTACTGTGATGACATTTCTAAGGCATTGTCCGAGATCCGTCGCGTGCTCAAGCCTGGTGCCTCCCTCGTATGCAGCACATACTCCAAGCGCCACATGCGCGAGATCACGGATCTAGTCCAGAGCTTCAATTCCAACATCGTTTTATCATCCACCAATTTGTACGAACGCTTCGGCTTAGACAACGGCAAGCAGATCTTGAGCAAGTTTTTCAGTGACGTCACCTGCAAGAAGTACCACGATGCCATCGAAATCTCCGAAGCAACGCCGATTATTTCATACATCTTGTCCTGTCACGGCAACCAGAACGAGATCCTGCTCAACCACTACCAAGAATTCAAACAATATGTTGAGCAGAAGGTTAGTGGTGGCTTTAGCATCACTAAAGATGCCGGCTTTTTCACTGCTAGAAAATAATCAGATCACTAATATATATTATGAAAGCTAACTATTAAGCTGCACAAATCATATAAAATGTCAATTCTTTTCTCTTTCTTTTTATTCGAGAAAATGAACTGCGTGAATCGTTGATATAATAGTATTTCTTTCTTTTCTCTTTCTTTTACTTATGTTGGATTTGTATTCTAATGATACTAAAAAAGTCTCAACACTACTAAAGAGTAATGAGAGACTTTTTGCACATGATAAAGCAGTCATTGCTAAAGAGCAATTGTTTTTATCTTATCGTTTATTCTAGTTGGTTGAGTATAAATGTCAAATTTTGAGGGATGCAGATATTTTCCTGATTTAATTAAATCTGTAACATAATAATAGTTACTGGGAGAAAAGCTTCTTTAGAAAATTTACGCGGGACAATGGTCCCTAAACACTCATTTTTTATGAGTGTTTTTTCTTTTTGCTCTTGAAAGTTACGTAACGTAAGGTTGTACAATCGATATGAATTAAGTATTAAATCGATATGAATTAAGTATTAAGTCGGAGGAATTCTATGAAGGTTATTGTTACTGGGGGAGCCGGTTTTATCGGTTCTAACTTCATCTTCTATATGATGAAGAAGCATCCTG
>CAMGAZ010000066.1 GCA_946008205.1 uncultured Clostridium sp.
TTTACAATATTTATAGTGCTGTCCTTCAAAAAAGCTTTCGCTATTGGATGCTTATATGAAATATATTCGACAATACTAGGCCATTGTTTTAATATCGTTTGTGATACTTCATCAGGTTTGTCACTTTCAGTTCTCCCGTTTTTTTCAACATTGTATTTAATATTTACCTTTGCTTCTTTAACTTGAAAACGCTGTTCCATGTATTTTTCAAGCCCAAGAATCGCCATAATATCTATTTTTTTATCAGACTCTATAAATATTTCTAAAACATTTTTTCTTTTATATAAGTTAATTCCTACAACTTTTGCGTCATTTAATTCAAAATTGTTGGAATTGTAATCTCTAAAAACTTCTTTTACCGTTTTTGGATTATTTGCCTTCTCCATAAATGCCCCCATATATGCTTTTTATTATAAAATTCTTATTATATCATTGTATGTTATCAAAATTGATACTCCTATAAGTATTGCAAATCCCAATAACTGTATTCTCGCTTCAGTTTCTTCTTTCAAAGGCTTTTTGCGTATTGCTTCTATTATGAGAAGTAAAATTTTCCCTCGGTGAAGCGGTGGTTATGGTAATAATTTTGTTATACCTAATGAAATATAAATTAATGCAAGTATATATATAAATTCTTTTATTCCATTTGTTTTTGCTACGACTTCAGATATTCCAACTGGGCCTGTAAGTTGAGCTGTTGATACTTTACCTATAAATAAGTTTTTAACATTATCTACTATTGAGAATAAAAATTCTTTCGTATTATACATTGCATAATATAGTCTATTTGCAAATGTGTCTTCTGGTTTTGCTAGGTTTACTCCTAAATAGTAGTTGGAAAGCGTTCCTGGTACTAGCTCAACTTCTATTTCTTTTCCAGCTCTTTTAATTAACAATTTATAGCTCACGGTCGTGTCAGGATTTTCTGCTTCTTTTCTTTGGAATATTCCAAGGAGTTTTTCTGGGTTTCCCTGTACCTCTTGTTCGTTTATTTTTATTATTTCGTCCCCCGTCTGTAACCCCTGCTTTTCTGCAACACTTCCCGGTTCAACAGCTGCTATTTCTGTTGATTTCTTCTCTAGACTTTGCAAATATATGCCTATGCTCTGATATTTTACTTCTGTTGGAGAAAGTTTTATCTCTTTTTTCTCGCCATTTCGCTCTATTAATACTGTAGTTTCTTCTCCCTGACTTTTATTTAAAATTTCATTTATATCAATTGATGTTATAATCTTTTTATTGTTTATTTTTAGTATTTTGTCTCCCACTTCTATTCCTGCAGTCTGCGCAGCATAGTTTTCTTGTAAATCTGATACTATATTTGAAGTAGTATTTATTGATGTAGTAGATAGTATAAAGTATACAATTATTGCAAATACAATATTTACTATTGCACCTGCTGCAACTATTGCTATTCTTTTGAAAACTGGAGCACTACTAAAAGAACCTTCTTTATCAGAACGTTCTTCTTCACCTTCCATGTTAACAAATCCTCCAAGAGGAATTAGTCTTAATTCATATTTTGTTTCTTTTCCCTGTTTTTTCCATATAACAGGTCCAAATCCTATTGCAAATTCATTTACCTTTACCTTACAAAATTTTGCAACTAAGAAATGACCTGTTTCATGTATCCCTATAAGAAACCCTAATAAAAATAATATCTTTATAGTGCTTATTAAAAATGTTATCAATCTGTTTCCTCCGTCTTTAGAAACCTTAATATAATTTGTTTCAATTTTCTAAATTAAATACATTAGTACAAGGTATGCGAATGGAGCTATAAATATAACACTGTCCATTCTGTCCACCATTCCACCATGTCCGGGAATTAGGTCACTAAAATCTTTCATTCCTGCATAGCGTTTTATGCTAGACGCTGCTAAATCGCCTATTTGCCCTACGATACTTAAAATTAATCCTGAAACTGCAATCACTATATAATTTATTTCTAATCCAAGTATATTATTTAGTGCTATCGTATATAATATCATTCCGATTACAGCGCCTAAAGTTCCACCTATACATCCTTCAATTGTTTTATTAGGACTTATATCTGTAAAGTGATGTTTCCCAAGCGTTTTGCCTGTAAATAGAGCAAATACATCTGTTAACCATGATGCAATAAAAACATACCATACAAGCCATCTACCATTCTCAAGCGCTCTTATTAGCGACATGAATGCCAAGAATAAGACTATATAGCATATTCCAAATAGTGTGATTGCAACGTCTACTACCTTTATATCTGTTTTTTTGGTTAGTAATTGTACAAATAATATTACCATTGCTACCGGAATTATAGACGCTAGTGTTATAATCGTATATTGGCTAGGTATTATATGTAATAGCATTATCACAGCCGAAGCGAGATATCCTATCCATCTTACTGGATGATGCCCTTTTTGTTCAAATGTATGGAATAGTTCATAAATACATCTCATTGCTACTATTCCAAGAAATACATCCACTATGTATTGGTTTCCTATTAAAAATACTAAAAGTACTATTGCAAATACTATTGTTCCTGAAATTACCCTTTTTATCATATTACTATAACCTCTCGTTTATTATTTGTTGCCTCCAAATCTTCTTGTTCTCTTTTGATAAATTTGTATAGATTTTAAAAATTCATTTTCATCATATTCTGGCCAGTATTTGTCAGTAAATACAAACTCTGAATATGAAATTTGCCAAGGTAAGAAATTGCTTATTCTCTCTTCCCCACTTGTTCTTATCAATAAATCTGGGTCTGGTTGCCCCACTGTATATAAATTGTCAGATACTAGTTTTTCATTTATATCTTCAATCTTTACTTCTCCATTAGCTACTTTTTGAGCTATCCTCTTGGTTGCTGTTACTATTTCATCTCTGCCACCATAATTAAAAGCAATGTTTAATGTCATACCTGTATTATCTCTCGTCTTTTCTTCAACCTTTTTTACATCTTCATATATATCTTTTGTTAAATCTTCTGTACTTCCTATAACTTTAAATTTTATGTTTTTGTCATCAGACTTAAAGAAATAAAATATGTATAGTTTTAAGAGTTTCATTATTGCTGAAACCTCTTCTTTTGACCTCTTCCAATTTTCAGTAGAAAAAGCATATACAGTCATATATTTGATTCCTATTTTATTGGCAAATTTTGCAATTCTTTTTAGATTCTCAGCGCCTTCCTTATGACCTTGTGGTGTAGTTAAATTATGTTGTTTTGCCCATCGTCTATTTCCATCCATAATAATAGCTATGTGCTCTGGTAAATTTTCTAAATTTATTATCTTGCTAATCTCTTCTTCCATTTTTCCTCATTTCTTTTGGACCATCAGGGACGGTTCTTAATGGTCCAACCTGTCCCTCAATGGTACCAACTTTTATACTGTCATTATTTCTTTTTCTTTTTTCTCTAGTATTTGGTCGATTTCAGCTATTTTTGAATCTGTCATCTTTTGAATTTTATCTTCTGCAACTTTTAGTTCATCTTCTGTGAGCTCGCTATTTTTTTGTGCTGCTCTTGCCGTATCTATTCCATCTCTTCTGATTGACCTTACAGCCACTTTAGCTTCTTCGGCTGTTTTTCTAATATCTTTTACTAAATCTTTTCTTCTTTCTTCTGTTAACTCTGGGAACGTTAGTCTTATTACTTTTCCATCGTTCATTGGATTGATTCCAAGTTCCGCTATGTTGATAGCTTTTTCAATCTCTTTAAGCATGCTCATATCCCATGGTTGTATAACTATCATTCTAGGTTCTGGAACTGATACTCCTGCCATTTGATTTATAGGAGTTGGAACTCCATAATAGTCTACCATTACTTTATTTAGTATATTTGGATTTGCACGTCCAGCTCTAACCTCTGATAAATTTTCCTCAAATACACTTATTGTTTTTTTCATTTTTTCTTCAATACTATTAAAATCCATTTTTTTACTTCCTTTCTATCATCTATTATAGACTTGGTCCCACTGGTACCTTTTGCCCCATTTGGGGACAGGTTGGACCATTGAGAACCGTCCCTAATGGTCCTTAGTCTCCTTCGACTAAAGTTCCTATTTTTTCTCCTTTAACAATTTTTAATATATTGTCAGGGTTATCTATTCCAAATACTATTAGTGGAATATTGTTATCTCTACATAGCGACGTTGCTGTAGAGTCCATAACTTTTAGATTTTTATTTAATATATCTAAATATGTTATTTTTTCATATCTGATTGCATTTGGATCAATTTTTGGGTCTGCAGAATATACTGCGTCAATTGTTTTAGCTACTAAGATTACGTCTGCTTCTACTTCCGCTGCTCTTAACGCTGCTGTTGTGTCTGTTGTGAAATATGGGTTCCCTGTTCCACAGGCAAATATTACGATTCTCCCTTTTTCTAAGTGTTTCAATGCTTTCCTTTTTATATAAGGTTCTGCAATTTGTCTCATTTCTATTGATGTTTGTAGCCTTGTATACATTCCTCTGCTTTCTAGTGCATCTTGCAAAGCTAAACCATTCATAACTGTTGCAAGCATTCCCATGTAGTCAGATGTTGTTCTTTCCATTTCTGTTCCATATTTTCCTCTCCAGAAATTTCCTCCTCCGACAACTATGGCAATTTCTACTCCTAATTCTTTTACTTTCTTTATCTCGTCACAAATTCTGCCTAACACGTTAGCATCTATACCTGTTTTTTTATCTCCCGCTAACGCTTCGCCACTTAATTTTAACAAAATCCTTTTGTATCTTGCCTTAGACATGATTTACTCTCCTTTTCAAATTTAAACTGTTCATATTCTATCATATATTATTTATAAATTGTATCTTTTTTTAAAATTTTATTAATTTTTTTTTACTTTTTGATTAAACTATTACTATATATATTATTAGATAAGGAATTAAATAATGAAAAAACTATTATTTTTTAAAGTTGTTTTTCTTATTTCAATAATTGGTGTAATAGTATTTTCTTTATTCTTTGCATTATATGTATATGATATTAATAAAATAAATAAAACATCAAAAAATTTGGCTAACTCTTTTTCTATATCATATTTATACTCAGATAGTCCTTTGTATTTTGCAAATAAGCAAACTGAAGATTACACAGATTATTTCATAATTGGCATTATTAAAATAGATAAGCTAAAGCTCAATTACCCAATAATATCTGAAGTGTCAGATGAACTACTGAAAATTGCACCATGCCGTTTTGCTGGTCCACTCCCTAATAACGTTGGAAATTTATGTATCGCAGGTCATAATTATTTGGATAATACTTTTTTTGCTAAAATCCGTTTTCTTGAGCAAGGTGATGAAATTGATCTCTATGGAATTGATGGCAATCTGATAAAGTATTCTGTATTTAATAAAGAAGAAATTGAAAGTTCAGATTTTTCTTGTACTTCTCAAGAAACTTCCGGAACTAAAATGATAACCTTAATGACTTGCAATAGTGTAAAACAAACTCGAATAATTGTTCAAGCATCGGAAATTTTGTAGTTTTATATGCATAAAAAAAAAGAGCATATACGCAAAGTATATGTTCTTAATATTTCAATTAACTATTTTATATTATAATCTCTAATTTTCTTATATGCATATATAGCTGATATTGCACATACAGCTACTAATATAGCTACAACATATCCATCAGTTACACCTGTTTTTGGTAATGTAGTATTGTTTGTATTTGCTCTATATGATGTATTACTTGTATTATAAGCAGTATTTGAGTTAATAACATTTGGAATTTCATTTTGTGTATTAGTATCACTAGTCTCGTTCTGAGTGTTGCTAGGGTTTCCTACAATAATTGGATCTGCTGCAAAAGCAACTGTTGTTAAAGCTAGTACTAATGTTGCTATTATAATAAGTTCAATAATTAATTTTGAATTAATTTTTTTCATCATATATTTTCTCCTTCTAAAATTCATAATATAATAATATTATTATCTACATTTTTAATTTTACTATTCTTTTTTTATATAGTCAATAACTTTATATTACTTTTGTATTACAATATTGTTACATTAATTACTCTTGTGTGTATGGTAATATTGCTATTTGTCTTGCTCTCTTTACAGCTATTGTTATATCTCTTTGATGTTTTGCACAAGCTCCTGTTGCTCTTCTTGGTAATATTTTACCTTTATCATTTATGAATTTCTTTAATTGATCAGCATTTTTATAATCTAAAACTAAATCCTTATTTGCACATAAAGGGCAAACTTTCTTTCTCATTTTTCTAAATTTTGGATTATAATCTTCATCTCTATTAGCGTTGTTTCTTCTATTAGTCTTCTTGTCTGCCATTATTATTTTACCTCCCTATTTTTTTATTCTACTTAAAATGGTAGGTCATCTCCAGATGAAACTTCAAATTCAGAATCATTACTTGCTGGCATAGCTGAATCTCCTCCGAAACTAGAATTGAAATCTCCGGCTGAACCATCCCTCTTGCTATCCGCAAAATATGTTTCTTCTACTACAACCTCAGTTATGTAATGTTTCTGTCCTTTGTCATCATCCCAAGTTCTTGTTTGTAGTCTTCCAACTACTCCAACTTGTTGACCTTTTTTAAAATATTTGCTTACAAACTCTCCTGTTTTATTCCACGCAACGCAATTAATAAAATCTGCTTGTCTTTCTTCCCCCTGTCTTGCGAATCTTCTATTTACAGCAAGTGAAAAAGATGCTACTAAAGTGTTGCTTGTTTGAGTGTATCTAACTTCTGGGTCTTTCGTTAATCTACCCATTAAAATTACTTTGTTCATATATGACCTCCATTTTTCTTTAATTATTCATTTACATTGATTGTCATAAATTTAATAACATCATCAGTAATTCTGTAATTTCTTTCTAATTCTGCTATTATACTTGGGTTTGCTGTAAAGTTAAATACAACATAATATCCTTCTGCATTTTTCTTTACAGGATAAGCTAATTTCTTTTTACCAAGGTTATCAGCTTTTTCTACTTTTCCATCTTTATTAATCATATCTGTAAATTTAGTTGTTAATTCTTTAACTTTTTCTTCATCAACAGATGGATTAATAATGATTATACTCTCGTATTTATTCATTATTTTCACCTCCTTATGGATTTATAACCTACATACAAAATGTAAGTAAGGACTTTTTAATTTAAAATTAAAAAGTAGTGCATTTTGCACTACTTTATTTTAACATGTTTGTAAGGGAATTGCAAGAGATTTTTTTAGTTTTTTAAAGCAAAATACCAGGCCATTTCTCTTCTGTTTATGGTGAAATTTTTACAATTTGTCCATATTTCACATTAGATTTTAGAGTAACTACGGGACGAACGCCATAGTAGACATCGAACTCAAAGCCCTCTGAAATGAATAGGTCGCGGCCGCGCGAGTCAGCCTTGCCGTCGTAGACACCGCCAAGGCCAAAGCCGCAAAAGTCCGAGCCCGCACCGACAGCACTTGAAGCAAGCCAATAATAATTTGTGTCTGTATTTGCAAATAATACATCATATAATG